>CAYUBU010000066.1:0-5178 GCA_964443105.1 uncultured Nitrospirota bacterium | reverse complement strand
TCAGCTTGGGGGACAAATCTTTGATGCGGGGTCGGACCACGTCAACCGTTTGATTTTGCTGGTATTTTCTAGTAATTCAGCCCTGTTTTAGGCCTTGGAACGGCCATTCTGCCCATGAAATTGGCAGGCTGAGTGTCCTGTTCCTAATTCGGGTAACGTACCGGGGAGGTCTTTCTGCGGCACTGGAAGGGGACTTTCTTTGCCAATAGGGCCCCTCAGGAAGCCAGTGTAGCTAGTTTCCATACGGAAACGCCCCTTTTGTGAAATCTCTGCGTCCATCTTCGGAATTACTTGTGCGACGTACTCGAGTACGTCGCACAAGTAATTCCTTGATCTCCTTGACCTTTAAAAAAAATGGCAGTTTCCGAATTGGAAACAATTTATTGTAACCATCCAGAGGTGAAACGTTTCCGGATGGACACTAGCTAGCAAGAGCAGAAAGCCCAAAAGCGGGCCCGCAAAAGTCTCTTTCCCCTCCTAGAAGAATTCAATCGGCCAAATTCCCTGCATCCCTTTCCCCCCGGGAGCGGAGCACCTTCAGGAAATCTGCGCCGTACCGTTCAAGCTTGATTGCACCCACCCCATTGATGCGCAGCAATGCCCTCTCATCGGTGGGACGGTAGGCCGCCATCTCGACCAGGGTGGCATCCCCGAATATCACGTAAGGCGGCACCTTCCCCTCCTCGGCCAGCCGCTTCCTGAGCACTCTCAGCGCCTGGAACAGGTCTTCATCATAATCCAAACCTTCAAACTTCTTTCGGCCCCGCTTCTTTACAGCCTTTGTCTTCACACGGGGCCTGGCGAGAATCAGAGACGCTTCCCCGCGCAGCAGAGGGTGCGCCGATGTGGTCAGCTTGAGCACGGAATAATTGGCCATATCCTGTTTCAGGTAGTGGAGGTGCACCAATTGGCGGATCAGACTCCCCCAGGCGTCCCGGCTCAACGCCTTTCCAATACCGTAGGTAGAGAGTCGATGGTGGCCTAAATCCCGGATCCGCTTTTTATCCGAACCCCGCAGCACATCGATCACATGCCCCGCACCGAAACGCTGACCGACACGGTAGACGCAGGAAAGGGCCTTTTGCACATCCACGGTGGCATCGTAGCGTTCAGGGGGATTGAGGCAAACGTCGCAGTTGCCGCAGTCCTTCTCCAGAGGCTCACCGAAATAGCCGAGGAGTACCCGGCGGCGGCAGGTCAGGGCCTCGGCAAAACCGATCATGGCATTCAGCTTATGGAGTTCAATCCGCTTCTGCTCCTCGTTGTTCCCGGTCTCGATCAGACCGCGGGCAATGGCAATATCGCCGTAACCGAGCAGGAGCAGGGCTTCCGCGGGGAGACCGTCACGGCCGGAACGGCCGGTCTCCTGGTAATAGCTCTCAATGTTTTTCGGGATATCGTAGTGGACGACAAAGCGAACATTGGATTTATCGATCCCCATACCGAAAGCCACCGTGGCTGTCACCACCTGCAAATCATCGTTCAAGAAGGCCTCCTGCACACGTCTGCGTTCGGAAGCTTCCAGTCCTGCATGGTACGGCGACGCTGAAATGCCGGCAGCCGTGAGGCGGTCCGCAAGCATCTCCACCCTTTTACGGCTCAGAGCATAGACAATCCCCGCCTCATGGGGGCGGGATTTCAGGAACGCCGTGAGCTGATCGAAGGGTTTGCGCTTGTCCACCACCGTATAGCGGATGTTGGGGCGGTCGAAACCGGCCGCATAACAACGGGCCTGCTCCAATTCAAGACGGTGCAGGATGTCGTCCCGGGTCTGGGGATCGGCCGTTGCGGTCAGAGCGATCCTCGGGACCTCGGGAAAGAGACGGCGCAAAGCGCCGAGTTGAAGGTACTCGGGACGAAAATCGTGTCCCCACTGGGAGACACAATGGGCCTCGTCTATAGCGAACAGAGCGACGGGGATCTCCCGCAGTCGTTCCAGAAAAGCTTCCTGCATCAAGCGCTCCGGAGCGACATAAAGGAGGTCCAGCCCCCCGTTGTTGAGGGTCGTCAGCACCTCGCGGGCCTCGGCACTCTTTAGGGAGGAATTGTAGTAGGCCGCGCGCACACCATTGGCACGGAGGGCATCCACCTGATCCTTCATCAAGGAGATCAGAGGCGACACCACAATCCCCACGCCCGCCCGGTGCAGGGCGGGGATCTGATACCCCAGGGACTTGCCGCCCCCCGTCGGCATCAGCACAAAGGCGTCCTCTCCCTGAATCAGGGTCTCAATAATCTCCCTTTGATGGGGACGAAAGGCGCTGTAGCCGAATACATTGTGAAGGGTCTGATCGGGGGTTTTAGTCATGGCGAGACCATTTTAGCAAAAGAATTTGCAAAGTCACGCTTAAAATACGCTGACGAAACTCAAGAAGTCCTTTTTCCTATTGGCTATGAAAATGCGGCTGCAAGAGGAGCAGTTCCTTCGGTGGCGGACCAAGGCGATCGTTTACGAACCCATTCCGCCTGACCCTGCGAAACCCCTTTGTTATTGACCCTGGCGCCGGTATTTGTTAAAAAGCTCTGATCCACTAACGCAAAGGGGGCCTGACCCCTTTTTCTGATGAGCTGAATGGGGCGGTGCTGCCGAGACCCGGGTTTAGGCGAGGATGCTACTTATGAGAAACGAAATCACAAAATGGTTCATTGAAAGAGGGCTGGCGGAGAATATTACGGCCTATATTCTGAATGCCTTTTTCATTCTGGTCATTCTTGTCCTGAGTTATCTGGCGAATCTCATTGCCAAAGGGGTGATTGTTGCCGGCGTGTCCAGGCTGATAAAGAGAAGCAGCCGTTCCTGGGACGACATGTTCTTGAAGAACAAAGTCTTCAAGAGACTTTCCCACTTCGCGCCGGCCCTGGTCATCTATCTGCTCAGTCCCCTCGCCTTTCCCGACTCCCCGGTCCTCGTCTCTTTCTTCAGGAATGGGGCGTTCATTTACATGGTCGTCATTGGCCTTCTGGTTCTGGACTCCTTTCTGAACACTTTTCACGATATCTACCAGACCCGCGAGGTGTCTAAGGAGATTCCGATCAAAGGCTTTATCCAGGCGGCCAAGATCATTCTCTTTTTCATCGGCGGGATTTTGATCCTTTCCACGATTACCAACAAAACGCCCCTTTATTTCTTCAGCGGCCTCGGTGCTCTGACGGCGGTCCTCATGCTCATCTTCAAGGATGCCATCCTCGGGTTCGTCGCGGGGATTCAGCTTTCGGCAAACAACATGGTGCACAAGGGCGACTGGATCGAGATGCCTCAGTTCGGTGCCGACGGCGACGTCCTGGATGTCTCCCTCACCACCGTGAAAGTTCAGAACTGGGATAAGACCATCACAACCATTCCCACCTACGCCCTCATATCTCACTCCTTCAAGAACTGGCGGGGCATGCAGGAGTCCGGGGGCCGCCGGATCAAGAGGGCCCTCTATATCGATATGACGAGCATCAAGTTCTGTGACCGGGAGATGATGGAGAGGTTTGGCAAGATACAATATATCAGGGAATACATCGAAAGAAAGAAAAAGGAATTAGAACAATACAACATAGAGCATCATGTGGATGAGTCGAGCCTTGTGGACGGAAGAAGGCTGACCAACATCGGGACCTTTCGCGCCTATGTGGAGGCCTATCTAGGCAATCATCCCAAGATTCATCAGAATATGACCTTTCTGGTTCGGCAGCTGGCGCCTACCGACCACGGCCTGCCTCTGGAAATTTATGTCTTCAGCAGCGATAAGGTCTGGGCACGATACGAGTCGATCCAGGCCGATATATTTGATCATCTTCTGGCAGCCATACCGGCTTTCGATCTTCGCATCTTCCAGAACCCTTCGGGCTCGGATTTTCGGACTCTTATAAAATAGAGTGTCCAGAGGGGGCAACTTCATTATTGACAAAGTGCCCGTAGCCACGAAGAGGAGGGGAGACCCTTGTCTCTATGGCGCGCCCTTTTGTCCAATATCAAGGGCTGAAAGGGAAGGCTCTTTTTCGGTGTCCCTATATGGTGCTGCCAACGGGCTTTCTCGCAATCGATTTTGGCCTCGAACCTGAGCCAAAGGGGCGAGAGGTCGATACTTTCTTCCCGAATGTACGTCCCGGAGTACCGCGCTTTCCGCTGCCTGCGGGCCGACGGGGTTTGCCCTTGGGACCATTTTTGCTCCCCATGTGAGGACGTACCGGTTCCATCCCCGGGATGACATGCTGAGGCAGGGACTGGCCGATATAGCGTTCGATGCGCTTCACCGTATCGAAGTCGGCGACAGAGGCGAAGGAGATGGCGACGCCCGATGCCCCGGCCCGGCCGGTACGGCCTATGCGGTGAATATAATCCTCCGCGTTGTTGGGCAGGTCGTAATTGATCACGTGGGAGATGCCGCTCACATCGAGTCCCCTTGCCGCGACGTCGGTGGCCACAAGGAGTTTGATCTTGCCCCGGCGCATATTCAGGATCGTCCGGTTTCGGGCATTCTGGTTCATGTCGCCGTGGAGCGCTGCTGCGGAGTGTCCCTGGTTGTATAGTTCTTTGGCCAGCCGGTCGGCGTTGCGCTTGGTGGCTGAAAAAATAATCGCCCGGGTCATCCCGCGGTCGGTAATGAGGTGCCGGAGTATTTTTTTCTTGTGAGCCGCGTCGTCGGTGGCGTGAAGGCGCTGTTCAATCTGTTCAAGCGTGGCCGTTTTCCCGACGACCTCGACACGGAGGGCGTTCTTGAGGAGGCGCCGGCCGAGCTTTTCCATGGTTTTGTCCCAGGTGGCTGTAAACATGAGGGTTTGGCGGGTTGCCGGGGTTGCGGCGACTATGGTGTCCACAGCTTTACTGAACCCCATATCGAGCATGCGGTCCGCCTCATCGAGTACGAGCAGTTCAAGACGGGCAAAGTCAATGCGGCCGTTTTCCATATGGTCGATCAGCCGACCCGGTGTGGCCACTATCATGTCCACGGGCTGCGACATGAGCCGCTGCTGCGGCGCGTAGGGCATGCCGCCGACGATGGTGCCGCTCCTGACGCGCATGAATCTTCCGTAGGTGCGAACGGCATCGGTCACCTGGTTGGCCAGCTCTCGGGTGGGAGTCAGTACCAGCACCCGGGGCCCTTTCGATCTGGCAGGCGCCTTTGAGGGGGTGCTCAGGATCTGGAGCGCCGGCATGACGAATGCCGCGGTTTTACCCGTACCCGTTTG
>CAYUBU010000065.1:0-8454 GCA_964443105.1 uncultured Nitrospirota bacterium | reverse complement strand
CACCGCAGATATAGGCGCCGAGACCGTAATGCACAGCAACTTCGAGATCGAAACCGCTGTCCACGATGTTCTTTCCCAGATACCCCCGGCCGTAAGCCTCGGCGACGGCCTCTTCCACCCGCTTGCCGGGCAAGGGGAATTCTCCCCGGATGTAGATGTAGGCCCTATTGGCCCCGATGGCGTAGGCCGACAGGATCGTCCCCTCCAAAAGCATGTGGGGATCAAGCCCCATGATGTACCGGTCCTTGAATGTCCCCGGTTCGCTCTCGTCGGCATTCACGCAGAGATACTTGGGTTTCTCCGTCTCTTTCGGAACGAAGCCCCACTTCATGCCCGTGGGAAACCCGGCGCCCCCGCGGCCCCGCAGGTTGGACCGCTTGACCTCATCTTTCACCTGCTCCGGTGACCACGACGCAAGAACGTCCCGCAGGGTTCCATAGCCGCCGTCCGCCTCGTAGACTGCGAGCTTGTGGGAATCGGGCTTGCCGAAATTCTTTGTGAGCACTTTCTCGCTCATGATTTCTTTTCCTGCAGGATCCGGTCCATCTCCTCCGGCGTGACGGGACCGAAGACTTCCTCATTGATCATGACCGCCGGCGCCTTTTCGCATTGGGCCAGGCACTCCACCGTCTCCAGTGTAAAGAGTCCGTCCGGAGTGGTCTCCCCCACATCGATTCCCAGGACTTCCTTCACATGGTCCAGAAGGGGCTCACTCCCCACAAGGGCGCAGCAGATACTGTCGCACAGGGAAATGAGATAACGGCCCACGGGCCGGTCATGGAGCATGGTATAAAAGGTGACGACCTCATGAACCAGGCTCTTGTGAACACCCACGAGTCCCGCGGCATATTGGGCTGCCTCCTCCGAGACGTATCCCGCCCGGGCCTGTATCCGCTCCAGCACAGGGAGCAGCCCCGCCCGTTTGTCGGGGTAGCGGGACAGGATCTCCGATACCTCTTTGTCATCCAGTATATATGGGGTTTCCATGTTATTCCGTCATCTATGCAGGCGAAAGAACTGGTTCACCGCCCGTCACCTCGGTTTCCGACTTATCGATCCAGTTCACCGGCAATCATATTGATGCTTCCGAAGACAGGGACCACATCGGCGATCATGTGCCCCCGCAGGAGATGGGGCAGACTGGCCACAAGATGGAAACAGGGCGCCCGGACGCGGACACGCACGGGGACACCGGATCCATCGCTCACCACGTGAAAACCGAGCTCCCCATTCCCCCCTTCCACGGGGAAGTAGGTCTCCCCTGTAGGAGGCTGAATCCCATGGCCCGGCATGATCAGCTTGAAATGGTTCATGAGCCCTTCAATTGTCTCGTAGACCTCCTTCTTGGGCGGCAGGGTCATCCGCTTGTCGTCCAGGCAGATGGGGCCGTCGGGGAGGTCTCGCATGGCCTGCTCCGTGATGCGGAGACTCTGCTCCATTTCGGCCATGCGCACCTGATAACGGTCATAGCAGTCGCCGTCCGTCCCCACAGGTACTTCGAAATCGAGCCCGTCGTAGACCAGGTAGGGATTGGCTTTGCGCACGTCATAGGCCACGCCCGTCGCCCGGAGGCAGGGACCGGTGTAACCGTAGGAAATGGCATCGTCGGGGGTGATCACCCCCACACCTCTCATCCGATCGTAGAAAATGCGGTTGCGGGCCAGGAGGAGCGCGCATTCATCGAGGACTTCCCGTACCAGTCGTATCTTTTCCGTGGCCTTCTCCCTGAAGCCATCGGGGAGATCGTTGCGGAGACCGCCGATTCGGGTATAGCAGGTGGTCAGCCGCGCCCCGGTCACGTCTTCGATCAATTCATAGAAATATTCTCTCGCCTTCATCAGGTAGAGAAAAACCGTGAAGGCGCCCAGTTCCATGGCGAAAGCGCCGACGCAGGTCAAGTGGTCGCAGACACGGGAGATCTCCGACATGATCACCCGGATATACTGGCACCGCTCCGGCGTGGTCACCTGGAAAAGTTTTTCCACGGCCATGACGTAGCCTACGTTATTGATCAGGGGTGACACGTAGTTCAGACGATCGGTGTAGGGTATGACACCGGTATAGGAATGGGTTTCGGCCTCTTTTTCAAAGCAGCGGTGCATGTAACCGATTTCTACGTCCGACGCCAGGATGCTTTCTCCCCGCAAAGCCACCATGATGCGCACCACCCCGTGCATAGCCGGGTGGGACGGCCCCAGGTTGAGATACATGGTGGTGGGATCGGCGAGGACATCGGACTCATTGCCCCCTTCATCCCGAGGCTTCTCCCGGGCCAGAGCCTTTAAAAGACCGGAAAAATCGGCATCTTTGAATCGCGTTTCTTCCCGGGCACCGGGGCCGATTCTCGGCTGCCGCCGGTTCTTGGGGTAGTCCTTTCGCAGCGGATGCCCCTCGAACCCGTCATACATGAGGAGACGGCGCATATCGGGATGCCCTTCAAAGTCCACACCGAACATGTCCCAGGCCTCCCGTTCGAGCCAATCGGCACTTCGGTAATAGGGTGTGAGGGTTGGGACGCGGGCCCGCTTTTCCTGGAGGGGAACTTTGATGCGCAGTCGCTCATTGCGGGCGAGGGAATAGAGATGGTAGACCACTTCAAACCGGGAGTCCTGACCCATCCGGTCGACGACCGAGAGGTCCATCAGGAAATCGAAGCTCATTTCGTCCCGCAGGTAACTGATGAGACGGTCCAGGGTCCCGGCGGCTACCACCACCGTTTCATCACCCAGTCGGCTGTGGGTTTCGAGCGGATCGATGTTCAGCCCTTCTTTCAGATTCAGTGCCGGAGCCATGGGTGTCCTCGGTTGGGCGATCAGTAGTCCTGTTTTTCGTGCTGAATTTTCTCTTGCAGTTTGATCAGTCCGTCAAGGACCGCTTCGGGACGGGGAGGACATCCGGCAACGTAAATATCGACGGGGATGATGGAATCGACACCCTGCACGGTACCGTAGTTATCGTAGAAGCCGCCGGAGGTGGCACAGACACCAAAGGAGAGGACCCATTTGGGATCGCACATCTGCTCGTAGACCTGGTGAAGCACGGGCGCGAGCTTGTGGCTGATCGTTCCAACCACCATTAAAAGATCGGCCTGCCGGGGAGACCACCGGGGAAGACCGGCTCCGAACCGGTCGATATCAAAATGGGAACAGGCGACGGCCATATACTCCATGGAGCAGCAGGCCGTGGCAAAGGGATATTGAAAAAGGGAGTACTTCCGGGCCCAGCCGATGGCGGCATCCAGGCGGGTGGTCACCGCGTCCCCTTTGAGAAGATCCGTTACTCCCACTCCAGTCCTCCTTTCCTCCAGGCGTAGGCCAGACCGATAGTGAGGATTCCAAGAAAGATCAACACCTCCACGAGGCCGAAGATGCCGAGTTGTCTGAAAAGTACGGCCCAGGGGTAGAGGAACACCAGTTCAATATCGAATATGATGAAGATCATGGCGACAATGTAGAACTGGACCGAGTAGGAACCGCTATGGGGAACGGCGCCGGGAACGCCGCTTTCGAAACGCTCTCCCTTGGCCGGTGACATACGCCGGGGCCCCAGGACCCGGGCAAGATAGAGGATCAGCCCCGCCATTGCCCCGATCACGATAAAGAGAAGAACCACAGGAACGTAGGAACCGGCCATGGGAATCACTTTCGATCCGATGAGTCGCAACCCTCTTGGATAACCAGATCAGTGAGAAGCGTCACAGGCGCCGTGATCGTGGGCACGGGGCTTGATACCCGCCGCCTCTTTAAGATTCTTCACCGTGTCCTCCGGCGCACCCTGCCTGGCAAAATAATCGGTCAGCGCCGCCTCCAACGCCTCCTCGGCCAGCACCGAACAGTGCATCTTGACAGCCGGCAGCCCCCCCAGGGCCTCGGCGACGGCCTTGTTGGTGACTTTGATGGCCTCACTGATCGCCATCCCCTTGACCAGCTCCGTGGCCATGCTGCTGGTGGCAATTGCCGCGCCGCAGCCGAAGGTCTTGAACTTGGCATCTTCGATGATGTCGTCTTTTATCCGCAAATAAATCCGCATCATGTCGCCGCATTTGGGATTCCCCACTTCCCCCACACCGGAAGGATCTTCAATTTCTCCTACGTTGCGGGGGTTCATGAAATGATCCATGACTTTCTCACTATACTCCATGGCGTCTCCTTTCACGGCGCGCTTTGAAAAACATGATACCGGCGAAAGTGTATCCAAAAAGGACTACGGCTGTCAATCGGTCAGTCCCGACGGTTTTGCCCCGTAATTCGTTCAGGATCGAGAATCTGCTCCAGCTGCTCAGGAGAAAGAAGCCCCTTCTCCAGGATCAGTTCACCGATGGGGGTCCCCGTTGCCTCCGATTCCTTGGCCAATTTAGCGGCTTCAAGGTACCCGATATGGGTGTTGAGGATTGTCGCCAGGCCCACACTCTGGTCGAAATACCCTTTGCACCGGGCGGTATCCGCCGTGATTCCGGCGACACATCGCTTCGAGAAGTGGGGTAGAAAATTCTTTAGGATTTCCATGGAGCTGAGGAGGTTGTGGATCATGACCGGCATCATAACGTTCAGTTCCATCTGTCCTGCCTGTGAGGCCATGGAGAGAGTCAGGTCGTTCCCCACAACCTGAAAACAGACCATGTTCAGGCATTCGGCCATGACGGGGTTCACTTTTCCCGGCATGATCGAAGACCCGGGCTGAACGGCAGGCAGCTTGATCTCAGCAAAACCGGTTCTGGGCCCGGAGCTGAGAAGGCGCAAGTCGTTGGCGATCCGTATCAGGTCGAGGCTCAAGGTACGGAGCATGGCGGAAAGACCGGTGACCGCGGCCCGGCTCTGCATGGCCTCCCGCAAATCCGGGGCCCCTCTCAACGACAGGCCGGTCATCTCGTTGAGTCTTGCGATGACGCCTTCCCGGTATCCCTCAGGCACATTGAGGGCGGTACCCGTTGCACTCCCGCCGATGGCCAGCTCCTCCAGAGGCTCCCGGGCCGCCTTCAGTGCCGCCATCCCTTTCCCCACTGTCAGCCCGTAGGCTGAGAACTCCTGCCCCAGGGTCACGGGGACCGCGTCCTGCAGATGGGTACGGCCCGACTTGATGACGCTCTTAAACTCGCGCCCTTTCTCGGTAAAGGTTTCGGCCAGCCCATCTAGGACGGGGAGCAGCTCGTCCAGAAGGAGGAGGGCCGAGATATGCATGGCCGTGGGAAAGGTGTCGTTGGTCGACTGGGAGCAATTGACGTGATCGTTGGGACTGATCCGACGGTAGTCGCCCCGTTTCTTCCCCGCGATTTCAAGGGCCCGGTTGGCAAGGACTTCATTGACGTTCATGTTGAAGGATGTGCCCGCCCCCGCCTGGAAGACGTCGACCACGAACTGGTCTGCCATTTCTCCGGCGAGCACCTCGTCGGCGGCGGCGGCGATGGGTTGCGTGATCGCCTGATCCAGGACCCCCAGTTCTTCATGAGTCAATGCCGCAGCTCTCTTAATGAGCACGTAAGCACGCACGAGAAGAGGATGGGCCCGCATCCCGCTAACGGGGAAATTTTCCACGGCACGGGCCGTTTGAACGCCGTAGTAGGCGTCGGCGGGGATCTTCTTCGTCCCCAGGGAGTCTTTCTCTATTCGGCTCTTGGGTGAGCGCTTTTTCATCTTCATGACCCTCAAAAGGTTAGGGCTGCTGAATTAACGTCAAAACCGGTGAAAGACGCGCAATTTACTTCTTATCGGGCTTCTTCAAGAGACACTCTGCCACAGACGCCTTTCCCGTATCGCTCTCATTGTACAGGAGTATCTCGAAATCGGCAAAGCGCTCCGTCAATTCGCCTTTCTCAAGGAGGTAGTGGCGGTTCAATTCGGGTCGATAACGGAGTTCATCGATGGTAAAGGTCCTGTAAACAAATAAGCCCCCTGGCTTCAGCGCCCGTTTGACCCCTGGAAAAACCGAACGGTTCAGAAAAAAAAAGGCGCTGATTAAATCAAAGCTTCCCGCTTCAAAGGCAAAGTCTTCGGCATCGGTCCACAAGAACCGGACGACAACGCCTGCGGCGGCAGCCCGCTTGCGTGCGCTTTCAATGCCGACTTGCGAGATATCGATGGCGGTCACGTCAAACCCCTGCCTGGCCAGATAGATGGCATTGTCTCCGAAGCCGCAAGCCACGTCGAGGGCGGCGCCTACCGCCCGATCCTGCACACAGGCCGCCAGGAAGGGATCGGGCATGATATCGGGGAAAGGCTCTCTTTTTCTATATTTCCTGTCCCACCGTTCCTGGTCCGCGCGATTCACGTTACCGTCTCTCTATTCCGGCTGAAGACATATTGTAATATTGCCAAGTGGTCCAGTTGGCAAATAGGGTGACGTATCGAGAGGGGGCTGCGGCACTCGAATACCGCCCTATTTGGAACAGGGCCGCTAAATCAGGAAAGTTTCGGCAACGCCGCAAGCAACGGCTTATGGGGCCTCGCAACAGATTGGCTCATGTCATATGCGGGTGAAGCGCTTCCACCAGACGTTTCCCTAGCTGAGAGGCACTCTCCAGGGCACCGTCCACCTTCAGAATGTCGTCACGCTCCTCAATGCTCATGGCGAAATATTCGTCCATATAGGCGATATCCAGAACATCAAAGAGCGCTTTGACCGTCATTTTAGCCCCTTTGAAGGCCAGCGGTTTATGATACCCTGCGGTGGACACAAACAACCCTTTTCGAACACGGTTCGGGTTATCGGGGAAGACGGGCTGATGGAGAATATACTTGCGGGACCAGTAACACTGGCAGCGGTCGATGAGGGCTTTCAGAAAAGCCGTCACCCCCATAAAGTAGATGGGCGAGGCCACAACAACTCCATCAGCCCTGTCGAGCAAGGGGTAGATTTCCTGCATCTGGTCCTGAATGCGGCACGTGCCTGTTTCCATGCAGTGGCCGCAGTTCACGCAGGGTGTCAATTTGCGATAAGTCGACGCGACAATCTTGCCCGTTTCCGCTCCAGCCTCTTCGGCGCCGCGGAGCACGGCATCCAGGAGGGTTTCCGAGTTGCCGCGGCGTCTCGGACTCCCTGATAGCCCCAGAATATACAAAACCCTTTCACCCTCCCACCTGATCCAGAGCCTTCTGGACCATGGCGATGTGCTTCTCTTCATCCTCCGAGAGATCCCGGTAGAGGCTTGAGGTGCCCGGGTCCTGGGCCTGATCGGCCATACGAAGATAGTGTTCCCGGGCGGTCTTCTCTTCCTCCAGGGCCATGAGGAGAACCGCCTTCACATCCATGAAAAAGCGGCCGCTCACGTCATTGACGGCAGCCTCGATTTTCCGT
Organism: uncultured Nitrospirota bacterium; assembly: GCA_964443105.1. Classification (GTDB taxonomy): domain Bacteria; phylum CG2-30-53-67; class CG2-30-53-67; order CG2-30-53-67; family CG2-30-53-67; genus CAYUBU01. The sequence goes on along the minus strand of CAYUBU010000065.1, from coordinate 1,164 downwards.
CCGCTCTCGGTGAATTCGCCGGTCATGGTGGACTTGAATTCCTCAAAAGGAAGAGGCGTACGGTCTCCCATGAGCGAAGTGTAGAGCATGTAGATATTGTACATATGCTTGTCTTCGACCTCGGCAAGCTTGCTGAACATGGCAGCACCCTGCTTGTCCTGCACCTTCTCCGACGCCGCCAGGTAGAAGGCCTGGGCCCCCTTTTCCAGTCGGAACGCGTTCAGCAGCCCTTCGGTCAGATCTTCGTCACCCCTAGGCATGGTTCACTCCTTTATTATTACTCCGGCACGCAGGCATCGCTTGGGCAAACCTCCGCGCAGTTCCCGCAGTCGGTGCACTTGGCCGGATCGATAATATACTTGGGATCTCCCTCGGATATCGCTTCTTCAGGGCATTCGTCAAGACAGGCCCCGCACAGAATGCATTCTTCGTTAATCAAGTGCGGCATGCTCACCCCCATGGTATATGACTTCTCCTGAAGCCCAAAATACCGCAGGCTGTCTCTTTTCCGGCACCGGACCAGGGACTGTTCTGTCATCGGTTCGAGTCTGGCAGCTGTATTAAAGCTGTGTGCACACGCTAAACCTTTTTACGTCGACTTATTCCTGGACTTCAAACTGGTCCTTGCCCGCACCGCACACGGGGCAGACCCAATCGTCAGGAATATCTTCAAAGGCTGTTCCCGGTTGAATTCCACTGTCCGGATCACCAACTTCTGGATCATAAACATACCCGCAGATCGTGCACACCCAACTTTTCATTCCGTCCTCCTTTGTAAATGTTAGAGATTTTCGTAACCGCCCGTGATGATCTGGCCTTTGATGAATTTCTTTTTCGGCGCCTCAAAATCCTTGTGGATATACTCGACCTTACCGCAAATCCGGCACTTGTAAATTCTTTCAAAGTACAAAATGCCTCCTTCGTTGTTGGTCTGGTTGAAGTAGACAGGCTTATCGAGACACATGTTCGAGGATCCACACTTGGGACAGATCATTCTCTTCTCCTTTTCATGGTCCGGGATTAATCTCTCTCACCTTCCACATTGAATTCCATATGATCAAACCAAAAACCTGACTGCTCCAGATAGTCGAGCTCGGCTCTCAAAAGACGAACGTGCCCCTCCTCCATGTCCACCAGCTGCGAAAAAACCGCTTTGGCCCTTTC
>CAYUBU010000064.1:0-9411 GCA_964443105.1 uncultured Nitrospirota bacterium | reverse complement strand
GAGCTGGACGTTTTCGAGTACACCCCGGCAGAAGTGAAAAAAGCAGTTGCCGGAAACGGTCGGGCCGGCAAGGAGCAGATTAAGGAGATGGTGCGGCTCCTGCTGTCCCAAGCCCGGCTTCCCGATTCCCACGACGCGTCGGACGCGCTGGCTCTGGCCATCTGTCACAGCCAGTACCGGGAGATGCGGGAACGTCTGCAGCGGCTCCAATCCTGACAGGGCCGAATCGGCGGGCTGGCGGTATCCCGCGGTCCGGCGAAGAGTGATATAAGGTATGATTGCCCAGCTCAAAGGCATCCTGGATTCGAAGACACCGGCGGAAATCGTTGTGGATGTGGGCGGCGTGGGGTATCTCCTCTCCATCCCCCTGTCCACCTATTACGATCTTCCGGAAGCCGGGAGCGGTGTGAAGCTGCTGGCCCATACCCATGTCCGTGAGGATACCCTACAGATCTTCGGCTTTCTGACCTCGCCTGAACGGGACCTTTTCCGTCTCCTCATTTCCGTTTCCAAAGTGGGCCCGAAGCTGGCCCTCGCCATTCTGTCAGGGCTGGATACGGGCGCGCTTTTTTCCGCGCTCCGCAGCGGCGATGTGGCAAGGTTGACGGGGATCGTCGGTGTCGGGAAGAAGACAGCCGAACGGATCTCCCTCGAGTTGAAGGACAAGATCCCCGAATCGGCAGTCGATTCGCAGGCGCCCGCAAGAGCGGGAGATGCCATTCTGGAAGAGTGCCGGTACAAGGATGCCCTGACCGCTCTCGTCCACCTCGGTTACAAGCGGCATGAGGTGAAGGAGGTCATCCAGGGACTCGCTTCGGAGGACGAGAAACGGACAGTGGAAGATCTGATCCGGGAGTCTCTCCGGCTTCTCTCGACGGCATGAATGGGCAATAGAGCCACCTCTGAACCACGGTCTTTTTGTGCAGACCAGGGCCCGGTGTGTTATGGAAGATAAGCGGTTTATCGATTCCGACAAAAGCACGGAAGAGAGCTCTTTTGAAGCGACTCTCCGTCCCCAGCTGCTGGACGATTTCATCGGCCAGGAAAAGTTCAAGCAGAATCTTCGGGTTTTCGTCGGTGCTGCCAGAGCCCGGGGGGAGGCACTGGACCATGTGCTCGTCTATGGTCCACCGGGTCTTGGGAAGACGACCCTGGCCCATATTGTGGCGGCCGAAATGGGTGTCGGTATCAAGGCGACATCGGGGCCCGTGCTGGAGCGTCCCGGCGATCTGGCGGCGGTCCTGACAAACCTCAAAGACAAAGACGTTCTCTTCGTGGATGAAATCCACCGGCTCAACCGGATGGTCGAGGAGCTGCTCTACCCGGCCATGGAAGACTACCAGCTCGATATCATGCTCGGGGAGGGGCCCGCGGCCCGAATCATCAAACTCGAGCTTCCCCGTTTCACCCTGGTGGGGGCCACGACGCGGGCCGGATTGCTCACGTCGCCCCTGCGTGACCGTTTTGGTGTGGTCGACCGTCTGAACTTCTATGAAACCGATGACCTGACCCGGATCGTGGTCCGTTCCGCGGAAATCCTTGCCGTGCGTATCGAAGAGGACGGGGCCTACGAGATTGCCCGGCGATCCCGGGGAACCCCGAGAATCGCGAATCGTCTCTTGCGCCGTATTCGGGACTTTGCCGAAGTGGAGGGGGACGGTGTCATTACCCGAAAGCTTTCCGATCGGGCGCTCCTCCAACTCGACGTCGATCCCCTGGGATTCGACCAGATGGACCAGAAATTGATCCGGACCATTATTGAAAAATTCGACGGCGGGCCCGTGGGGATCTCAACGCTGGCGGCGGCCATCGGCGAGGAAAGAGAGACCATCGAGGAAGTCTATGAGCCCTTCTTGATTCAGCAGGGCTATCTGGTCCGGACGCCCCGGGGGAGAGTGGCGACGCGATTCTCCTATGACCATTTCGGTTTTCCCTTTCCCCGTGGCGGTCAGGAGGAGATGTTTTGAAACTGCTGCTCCACATCTGCTGCGCACCCTGTGCGATTTTTCCGCTCTCGGTCCTCATGCGCCGGGGCGTGGACACATCGGGGTTCTTCTTCAATCCCAATATCCACCCGCTCACGGAATACAACCGGCGCTTGCAGGCCCTTTCAGACTATGCCCGGGATTCGGGACTGCCATTGGTGATTGGGGGCGAATACGGGCTCAAGGAATTTCTCCGGGCCGTGGTCTACCGTGAAGAGGAGCGATGTCTCATCTGCTGCCGGATGCGATTGACCGCCGCGGCGAAGCAGGCCAAAGCCACCGGCGCCGACGCTTTCTCCACCACCCTCCTCTACAGTGTTTATCAGGAACACGAGCAAATCAAGGCCGTGGGGGAGGCGGTTGCCCGGGAAGAGGCAGTCGATTTTTATTACGAAGATTTCCGGCCGGGGTGGAAAGAAGGGGTGCGGCGGTCCCGGGAAATGGGTATTTACCGTCAGCCTTACTGCGGATGCGTCTACAGTGAAATGGACCGGTACCTGAGGCCGAAAGAAGCGGCGGGCAAAAAAGACGTGGCCCTCCGCCTGCATCCGATTGAGCAAGAGCCTGATACCGGACGATGAACGCCTGGTCTGCCATGGGTAAATTCCTCATTCTCTTCGGCATCCTGCTGATCCTTATCGGTGGTCTGCTCCTCTTGTCCGGCAAGATCCCCTGGCTGGGCAGGCTGCCCGGTGACGTGGTCATTGAGAAGAAGAACGTTACCGTCTATTTCCCAGTGACTACGAGCATCATCGTCAGTATCGTCTTGACCCTGCTGTTCTACCTTTTCTCCCGCAGATAAAAGAGATCGGCGCGGATTTCGGAGCACCGGGAGTTTTGATTTCCCTGAGCAGAGGCTTGATCATGTCCGACACCGGCATCTTTGATTATGACTATGACCTTTCGCCGGACCGGATCGCTCAGGAGCCGGCGGACCGGAGAGACCATTCCCGTCTCATGGTACTGGATCGGGCGAAAGATCGTTTGATTCACGGCCGCTTTCATCAGCTTGGCACCTTTCTGACACCCGGTGACCTGCTGGTCTTCAACGATACCCGGGTCATTTCAGCCCGCTTGAAAGGGAAGAAGGAGACGGGCGGGGGGCTGGAGCTCTTTCTGCTTCGCCATATGGGCGACAACCTTTGGGAGACCTTAATTCGCGGTAAGGTTTCCGAAGGGACGGTGGTTATTCTCGAAGACGGTGGGAAGGGGACCGTGGCTTCATGCTTGCCTGAAGGGAAACGGCTTGTCCGCTTTCCACCGGAGGTGGATCTCATGGCGACCATGGAGGGTCACGGCTCCGTGCCCCTGCCGCCCTACATACGGAGAGATTCGGACCAGGCCCAGGCCCGCCGTGACGCGGAGCGTTACCAGACGGTTTATGCCAAAACGCCGGGGGCTGTCGCCGCGCCGACGGCGGGACTTCACTTTACCGAGTCGCTGCTGGCGGCTCTTGGGCAGCAGGGTGTGGAGACCGCCTTTATTACCCTGCATGTGGGCTACGGGACATTCAAGCCGGTGACGGTCACCGATATCCGTGAACACCGCATGGACCGTGAGGTCTACGAAATTAGCGAAAGCAGTGCCGACGGCGTCAACAGGGCCCGCCGCGAAGGGCGGCGGGTGATTGCTGTGGGCACCACCACAACCCGGGCACTGGAATCGGCGGCCGACGGGGCCGGCCGGGTCAAGAGCGGTCCCGGCGCTTCGGAACTCTTTATTTATCCCGGGTATCCCTTCAAGGTGGTCCAAGGGCTCATCACCAACTTTCACCTTCCCCGATCCACCCTGCTCATGCTCGTTGCCGCTCTGGCAGGAAAGGGATTGATACAGCGGGCCTATGAGGACGCTTCGGCTCAGGGATATCGGTTTTATTCCTACGGGGACGCCATGCTTATTTTGTGAGGAGCCGACGATTCCCTTTGCAGGTCCCGGCAGAAGCTGTTCCGGTCTCACTCAAGGAGATTCTTCTTTGGCTTTTCAGTTTGACCTACGCCACAGGGATACAGGGAGCCGGGCGCGGCTGGGGAGATACATGACCCCCCATGGGGAGATAGCGACCCCCGCTTTCATGCCCGTGGGCACCCAGGCCACCGTGAAAACCCTGACGCCTGAAGAGGTCAGGGAGGCGGGGGGCGAAATCGTGCTGGCCAATACCTATCACCTCTTTCTCAGACCGGGCCATGAACTCGTCCGGAAGATGGGAGGCCTCCACCGATTCATGCACTGGGACGGACCGATCCTGACCGACAGCGGAGGATTCCAGGTTTTCAGTCACAGCCTGCTGCGAAAGATCGATGAGGAGGGTGTTACTTTTCAGTCCCATATCGACGGCTCCCGGCACCATATCACCCCCGAGTTGGCCATTGAAATCCAGGAAGCCCTGGGTGCCGACATTATTATGGCTTTCGATGAATGTACCCCCTATCCCGTGACCCGGGACTATGCCCAACAGTCCATGGAGCTGACGCTCCGATGGGCCCGGCGGTGCCGCAACCGGAAAACCCGGTCCGACCAAGCCCTCTTCGGCATCATCCAGGGGGGGATGTACCCTGATCTCAGGAGAGCGTGCGCGGAACAGCTGGTAGAGATCGGGTTTGACGGCTATGCCCTGGGCGGTCTCAGTGTGGGAGAGACCAAATCCTTGATGTACGACATGGTGGAGGCTGCCGAACCCCATATGCCCGAGGCACAACCGAGATACCTCATGGGCGTGGGGAAGCCGGAAGACCTGGTTGAGGGCGTCTGGCGGGGGATCGATCTGTTCGATTGCGTCATGCCGACCCGAAACGCGAGGAACGGGTTTCTTTTCACCCGGCAGGGCAGGGTGGTGATCAAGAACGCGGTTCATGCGGATCAGAAGGGTCCCATCGATCCCGAATGCCGATGCTACACCTGCCGCCACTACTCCCGGGCTTATCTGAGGCATCTCTTCATGGCCGGAGAGATCCTGGCCCTGCGGCTCAACACAATTCATAACCTCCATTACTATCTGAACCTGATGGAAGAGATCCGCGGGGCCATTGCCGGGGACCGGATGACCGCTTTCAGGGCCGAATTTTACCGACGGCGGGAAGAAAAGGTCTTGTCGGGCCCACGGGAAGATGTTAAAAAGACAGGTGCACGACGAAAATCTGATCCAGAAACCTAGGAAGAGGAGGTACACATGTTCGCAACCCTCGCTTACGCAGAAGGTGCCGCGGCGGCACAGCCGAGTTTTATCCAGTCCATGATTCCCCTGATTCTCATGATTGCGATCTTCTATTTTCTGCTGATCCGGCCGCAGATGAAGAAGACCAAGGAGCACCGGGCGATGCTCGAGGCATTGCAGGTCGGCGACAAGGTCGTCACCAGCGGCGGTGTTCATGGGGAACTGAAGGCGATTACGCCGGAAGTGGTCACCCTCCAGCTCGATGAAAAGGTGAAAATGAAGGTCGATCGGGCAGCCATCGCGCGAAAAATCACCTCGGGAACGGGCGCTTGACGAAGGCCTGATTGCCGACCGGTGGACCAAAGGGCGGCAGACCCGGGCCGGCCCGTATTCAAAGTCAGAAAATCTTCTGCAACGCCCCATAGGGCAGCGTATCCGGCCGCGTATCAGGTACACTCATGCAAAATGAGGGAAGGCAAATTTCAGTTTTTTATTTGATTTGCCCGGAGGCTGTGCTATATTGTGCCGGATTTGCCACAGTCGGGGGCTGTGAGGCCATGAAGACCACGGCTGGCCCCAATTGCGGGGCACGAAACAAGATCCGGTGAAGCTGAAAGGAGACTGGATGGACAAGAATTTGCAGTGGCGGCTGGGCGCGATTCTCTTCGCCCTTCTTCTGGCCGCCTATTACCTTTATCCCGTGCAGGGGCACAAGATCAATCTGGGCCTCGATCTGCAGGGCGGCATGCATCTGATTCTCGGTGTGGAGTCGGACAAGGCCGTGGACGTGGCCCTGGATCGGATGGTGGACGAGTTCCAGGAAATCCTTGAGGATCGGGAGATTGACTTCATCCTCGTCGATAAGGTGGACGGGGCGCTGGAAGTGGAAACCCTGGGCAAAAAGGCGATAGAGGATATTCAGAACCTGGTGGAAAAGGAATACAACATCCTCAATGCCTCTGTGGTGGGGGATAACAAGCTCTCTTTGGCCATTACGGAACAGGAAATTCAGCGGATCAAGAACTCGGCCATTGACCAGAGCCTCGAGACCATCAGGAACCGGGTGGACGAATTCGGTGTATCGGAACCGACCATTCAGCGGGAAGGGAGAGACCGGATACTCATTCAGCTGCCGGGCTTGAAAGACCCTCAGCGGGCAATCGCCCTCATCGGGAAAACGGCCCGTCTCGATTTCAAACTGGTGGACGATGAAAACAGTCTTGAACGTGCTCTCCAGGGCGACATGCCGATGGACGATGAGATCCTCTATCAGAAGAACGCCCTGACCGGGCAGAAGGAACCCTTCCTTTTGAAAAAGCGGGTGCTGCTCACGGGGGACACCATCAGCGATGCCCGGGTCAGCTATGACCAGTTTCAGAACCCTTTTGTTTCCCTGAGCTTCGACAGCCGGGGAGCCCGGATCTTCGAACAGGTGACCGGTAAGTACGTCAAGAAACGCCTGGCAATCGTACTGGACGATACGGTCTACTCGGCTCCGGTGATCCAGGATCGCATTGCCGGCGGACGGGCACAAATCTCAGGCCGTTTTACTCTGGAGGAAGCCAAAGACCTGGCCATCGTGCTTCGGGCCGGTGCCCTGCCTGCCCCGGTGACCATAATGGAAAACCGGACCGTCGGTCCCTCCCTGGGGCAGGACTCCATCGACAAAGGATTCAAATCGATTGTCATCGGCGGTATCCTGGTCATCCTTTTCATGATTTTCTATTACCGCCTTTCCGGTCTCGTGGCCACCGCCGCCCTGGTGCTGAATCTGTTCTTCATCATGGCGGCTCTTTCGGGCCTGAACGCGGCCCTCACCCTCCCCGGAATTGCCGGTCTCATCCTGACGATCGGTATGGCGGTGGATGCCAACGTTATTATTTTTGAAAGGATTCGGGAAGAACTCCGTGCGGGGAAGACGGTACTCTCCGCCGTGGATGGCGGATACGGCAAGGCTTTGAGCACCATTCTCGACGCGAATGTCACGACCTTCATTGCCGCCTTTGTCCTATTTCAGTTCGGGACGGGACCGGTCAAGGGGTTTGCCGTCACCCTCTGTCTCGGGATCATCACCAGTATGTTCACGGCCATTTTCGTCACCCGGGTCCTCTTTGATTTCTTTCTGAGACGACGGCAAGCGGCGGTGCTGAGCATTTGAATCGCAATATGTAGAGGATCGAGCGAAACATGGAACTGATTAATCCGAATATCGACATAGATTTTCTGAAATACCGGAAAATCTTTATCACCGTCTCCATTGCCTTCATTGCGATCGGTCTGGTATCCATTCTGGCACGGGGTGGTCTCAACTATGGCATCGACTTTGCCGGAGGGACCCTGGTTCAACTCAAGTTCAATGAAGCCGCGGATATCGGCAAGATTCGGGAGAGTCTGCAGGGGATCGAACTGGGAGACAGTGTGATCCAGGAGTTTGGGAGCCCTGAGGAGATTCTGATCCGGGTTGAAAAATCGAGTGAGAGCCTGAAGAACCTGTCTGATGTCATTACCGAGGCGCTTCAAGGCAGTTTTGGCGCCGATGCCTTCATCGTTGAGCGTGTCGAAGTTGTGGGTCCCCAGGTGGGAAAGGATCTGAGGCGCAAGGCCCTCCTCGCCCTTCTCTACGCCATGATCGGTACCCTCATCTACATCACCTTTCGTTTCGAACTCCGTTTTGCCTTGGGGGCGAATCTTGCGCTGATCCACGACGTGCTCATCACGGTGGGTGTCTTCTCTCTCCTGAATAAAGAATTCAACCTTCCCATCATCGCGGCGGTTTTGACCATTGTGGGCTATTCCTTGAACGACACCATTGTTATTTTCGACCGGATTCGGGAACGACTGGCTCTGAAGAAGAAAGAGAAATTTGAAGTGACGGTCAATCAAAGCATCTCTCAGACCCTGGGGCGAACCATTTTGACTTCACTGACCACGCTGATTGTGGTCCTTGCGCTCTACTTCTTCGGTGGGGAAGTCATCCATGATTTTGCCTTTGCCCTGATCATCGGGGTTGTGGTGGGAACCTATTCCACCGTATTTATAGCGAGCACCACCGTGGTCTTTTTCCATAACTACCGAAAGCCGGTTAAGGCCTGAAGGGAGGGGAGTTGACTTCCGGTTACGCCATGACGGTATGATATGGAAACGGGCTTTCTGATTCTGCTGGTCCTTCTCTTCATCGTCGGATTCTTCTCCATCCTCTTCGGCTTTCCGGGAACATGGATTATACTGGCTGCCGCCGCACTCTACGGTTGGGGCACGGGGTTTGAAAAAATAACCCTTCCTCTTCTTGCCATACTGGCGGCCTTGGCCGCAGCCGGGGAAGGTGTCGAATATTTCCTTGGCGTTGCCGGAGCCCGGCGCTTGGGGGCCTCAAAAAAAGGTGCTTTCTTTTCGGTAGTCGGCGGGCTGGTCGGTGCCATTGCGGGCGCGCCCATTTTCTTTGGTCTGGGTGCCTTGATCGGTCTTTTTGCGGGGGCCTTCGTGGGGGCTTTCGGTTACGAACTGATCCGATACGGGAATCTGATGCGTTCCTTCAAGTCGGGGTTTGGTGCCCTGATGGGCCGGGCCTCAGGTATGGCGGCGAAGCTCTTCCTGGCCCTTGCCATGGTCGTGGCTGTGTTGTTAAGGATTTTGTAGAATCGGCAGAGGGTGGGGCCAGCAGCCGGTGTCGCCTGACGACCCCATAAAGGCTTTTTCTTACGACCATGCCTTTTCCCGGCCGGGGATTACTCCCCCATCGGCTGTCAGGTCACGCCAGCCGAAAAGGGGCCGACTGCGATGCCTGTCGGACCGGAAATTTCCGGGGCATTGCCTTGAGTGAGGCTATCGGGTCTTCTTCACGAGGATGCCGCTGTAGGCGCCGTATTCTTTGGTGCCGATAAATTCATGGCCTGCTTTTGCCACCCACTCGGGGATATCCTTGGTAGAGGCTTTGTCCGACGACAGCACTTCGATCACGGTACCCACAGGGTTGATCTTCATGGTGCCGATCAGTTCCATGAGGGGCCCCGGGCAGTAGGCGCCCCGGACGTCGACGGTTTTATCGACCTTAATCTGGTCCAGCATGGCATGCTCCTTGCGGTCATGGGTTACAAGCATATCATCTGACTCCCGTCGGCCACCGTGGGTCATGTCCTGAGACCGACAATGTTATTAAAAGATTCTTCAGATCTTCCATTCATTCAAAGCAACAAATATGCCAAGCCCTCGAGCGTTCGCCGCCCAACATTCTAACCTTATGAAAGCATGTGAAAAAAGATGCCCTGAAGAGATTGG
>CAYUBU010000063.1:0-3144 GCA_964443105.1 uncultured Nitrospirota bacterium | reverse complement strand
CATCTTCCTCCCTCTGGGACTGCTGACGGGGTTGCTGGGGATCAATGTTGGCGGGATTCCTGGTTCAGAGAACCCCTCAGCATTCATTGCGGTCTGCGTTTTTCTTGTGGCCTTGGCGGCTGTCCAGTTCTGGACCTTTCGGCGGATGCGCTGGGTTTAAGCGGTGCCAGGCAGGCCTGCCTGGCACCCCATTCTCCGGATCAGCCTCAGTTTGCCGTACCCGGTGCCGCAGCAAGCTTTACATGGGCGGGAGGCGCGCCGCCGCCTTTGAGCTCCCCAAAGTAAATGGTCTGGTGGGGGAAGGGGATTTCAATACCGAGTTCGTCAAAGCGTTTTTTCATCCGCCGATTGAACTGGCGCCCCACCGCCCACTGTTTGATGGGCATCGTTTTCATCCTCGCCTTGATGATGACCGCCGAGTCGGCAAAGGCATCGACGCCGGCCACATCCAGAGGCTCCAGAATGAGGGGGCCGAATTCGGGATCCTGCTGCAGTTCGGCGCCGATCTCTTTGAGCACCGCCATGACCTCGTCCACGTCTTCCCGGTACGCGACGCCCACCTCGAAAACGGCGCAGGAGAATTCCTTTGTCAGATTGCTGACCGTGCCGATGGCACTGTAGGGAATGGTATGGACCGTCCCGGAGAAATCCCGGAGGCGGACGCTGCGGATGGAGACGGCCTCCACGAGACCCGCTTTGTCTGCTACCTTGACCACGTCGTCCACGGCAATCTGGTCTTCAAACAGGATAAAGAAGCCGGTGACGAGATCCTGAACCAGTTTCTGTGATCCGAAACCGACGGCCAGACCGAGCACCCCGGCGCCCGCCAGTAGGGGGCCGATGTTGATGCCCAATTCGGCCAGTATCATGAGGGTGGCAATGACCGAGAGGAATAGAAGGAGTACCTTGCGCCCCACCGATGTCAGCGTGCGGGTGCGGGCACTGGGCGTCAGGACGCGGCCCGCTTCGTCCGTCTCGGACAGAAAACCCGTCAGTAGACCGTTCGCGACCTCCCAGACAATGAAGGCAACCACAATGATTGCGGCGACCTTGAAAACCGTGGTACCCAACACCCGTCCGGGCTCGCTGAGGAACCACCCGATTGCGTTGATCCCCCAGGCCTGTAGCAGAGCAAGGATTATCACAATGCCGATCACCACCCGCAGTACCCCCTTCACGGTTGAGAGGTAGCGATTGGCGCGCTCTTCCAGTCCGGGAAACCGCGCCTGCAGTTCCTCGCCGACCTTGAAGCCTCTTCGAAAGGACGCATTCAGCAAACCGAAAACCAACCTTCCGATCACCAGGATCAATACGGAAACCACTGTTCCCCGCACCAGGAAGAGGAAACCGCCCTTCACATGAGAGGCCCAAACCCCGTAAAGAAGCGCTACGTAGAAAAGGGCCACCAGCCACCAGTATCGAAAGATGCGGTTCTTGAATGGGGAAGCTCCCGTTATTCGGGTCTGTTTCTCTTCGGCGCCAAATCGCAGTAGGTAGTCCGCGACTTCCTGTCGGTTCTGCAGGATCACCACTGCCACCAACACCGAGACCACCAGCCCGAGCAGATGAAGCAGGAGTTCATAGGAGGCTGCGGGAAGTCCGAGAAAAACCATGGCCTGCAGAGCGAAGTAGCCGTAGACGGCCGTCCGGGCAAGACGACTGATCCAGATGTTCAGATAATAGGCCGTTTCGTCCTCGATCTTCTGCAGCCTCAACTTCGGTGCTTCGGGAGCCAGAATCGCGCTGGAAATCGCCACCGCCAGCCTCACGATTATGAAGGCATTGATCCACGCCAGCACCACCAGGCGGGTCGTTTCCCGGGGATGGACCAGGCCCAGAGTCACGTAAGCCACGATGGCGAAGGCTCCGATAGGCAGGAGGTCAAGGAGGAAGAGACCCAGGAGGCGGAAGAAGCGTGCCGTCCATGCGGCCCCCTCCGGTTCTATCAATGCTTTGCGCGGACGCCTCAGGAGTCCCCGGACTGTGTAAAAGGCAAAGTAGCCGAATCCGATTACCAGGACGATTCGGGTCAGCACCTCTGTCCAGAAATTCCGGGCCCCGGGATCGGTCAATTGCGTGCGGCCCCAGGTCAAGGCCTGGGGCAGTTTGTTGGCACCCTCGGTCACTTCCACGACGGCCGTTGAGAAGACCCCGACCCGTTTAGAAATTGTCTCCAGGATGTCGCCCATGGCGCTTTTCACCGCCGCCTTCGGGACCGGTTCCTTGCGCACCTGTGCCAGGATCTCGAGCTGCCGGATGAGTTGACCCCGGGCCTCCGGATCCTCTAGGCTTTTGATGATGGACTCGATTTCCACGGGCGAGACGTTCTGCCGGGCCGCCCCCTCTTCGGCATCGGCGCAACGGGCCGAGGGAGCAAAAAGCATGACAGCGGCCATGAAGAAAAGCAGAACGTTCCTGAACGGTAGTCGACTCATGAGACAATCCTCCTCTTGATTTTTGTTTGACTTTATTTTTGAAAATCAAAAAGGGGCCTGATCAGGCCCCTTTTTGTGGTTTGGGGGCGTTTTGGTTCTTGATTGGGGCTCAGACGGTCCAATAATCCTGGATGGTGTCTGCCAGTTCGAGATGCTCTTTTGAGCGCAGTTTCTTGGCAATCAATGGGGGCTCGGCCCGGAATGGGGAGCCCAAGCGCTGTTTTTTGAGGTCCAGAACCCGATTGACCGCTTCGTCGATCCGGCTTCGTGATATTTCCCCCGTTTCAACGGCTTTCCCCACAGCGGCCATTCCTTTTTCCTGTTTCCCCTCTTCTTTGCATATCAGCACCACATCGACACCGGCGTTGATGGCCTGAACCGCCGAGGCCTCAATACCGAATTGCTCGTCCACGGCTTTCATCTCCAGGTCGTCGCTGAAAACGACACCTTGAAAGCCCAGCTCCTTTCGGAGGATTTTATCGATGATCTTCGGGGAAAGGGTGGCGGGCAATTCGGGGTCCAGGGCAGGATAGCGCACATGGGCTGTCATTAGCGTCCCGAGGCCGCAGTCCAGCGCCCGGACAAAGGGGATGAGTTCCCTTTCCCTCAGGGTTTTCAGGCCTGCTGAAACCTCGGGAAGCGCCAGGTGGGAGTCGAGGACCGTGTCGCCATGGCCGGGAAAGTGTTTTCCGCAGGCGATAATCCCCTT
>CAYUBU010000062.1:0-8361 GCA_964443105.1 uncultured Nitrospirota bacterium | reverse complement strand
CCCACCTCCCGGAGAATGTGCACCCCGTGGGGGAAGCGTCCCATATTACCATCGATCAGGTGGTGGTGGGGTCGTGCACCAACGGCCGGTTGAGTGATCTCAGGGAGGCGGCTATGGTGATTCGGGGGAAGAAGGTGGCGCCCTATGTCCGGATGATCGTGATCCCCGCGACCCAGCAGATTTACCGGAACGCTATGGACGAGGGGCTCCTTTCCATTTTTATCGAGGCCGGAGCAGCCGTCAGCACCCCGACCTGCGGTCCCTGCCTGGGGGGCTACATGGGAATCCTCGCCAAGGGCGAGCGGGCTGTGGCGACGACGAACCGAAACTTCATCGGCCGCATGGGGCATCCGGAGAGTGAGGTCTATCTCTCCAACCCGGCTGTGGCGGCGGCATCGGCGGTGACGGGGCGGATCACCCATCCCGAAGAGGTAATGTAGAATATATGGTTTGCCGCCGGACCGGGGGTCAAATATGCCGACGGGAATCGGCCCCGAGCGCCTTGGGGCATCTGGGCCGCGACCGTTTTTTTTTTGAGGAGAGACAATGACGATTCAAGGCAAGGCGTGGAAATTCGGAAAGGATGTGGATACGGACCAGATCATTCCGGCCCGGTATCTCAATACCTCCGACCCGGTGGAACTCGCGAAGCACTGCATGGAGGATGCGGACCCGGAGTTCGTCAAGAAGATGTCGCCGGGGGATCTCATTGTGGCGGACAAGAATTTCGGTTGCGGATCGTCCCGGGAGCACGCGCCCATTGCCATCAAGGCGAGCGGCGTCTCCGCGGTGATCGCAAAATCCTTCGCCCGCATCTTCTACCGGAATGCCTTCAACATGGGTCTGCCGATCTTTGAGTCCGCGGAAGCGGTCGACGGGATCTCCGAGGGGGACGAAGTGGCTGTGGATATGGATGCCGGTGTGATTCGCAATCTGACCACCGGCGCCGACTACAAGGCCGTCCCCTTTCCCCCCTTTATCCGGGAACTGATCGCCGCAGGCGGACTGATGGCCTACGTCAAACAGAAGATGGCAGGCCGGAGCTGATGCGTCCCGCCGGCAGGAGTGCCTTTGCGGCGGCCCCGGCGGTTCGTTGATCTATCATCGGTTTTACACTTTCAGGAAAGGACAGGAAAATGGCGAAGACTTACAATATTGGATTGTTCCCGGGAGACGGGACCGGCCCCGAAGTGCTCGATGAAGGAGTCAAAGTGGTTCAGGCCGCGGCGGAGATGAACGGATTCAGTCTGGAGACCACCCATTACGATTTCGGCGGCGAACGTTACAAGCGGACAGGGGAAATTCTTCCCGACTCGGCCATCGAAGAGTTTCGCCAGCTCGACGCCATCTATCTCGGTGCCATCGGCCATCCCGACGTGAAGCCCGGGATCCTGGAAAAGGGCATTCTGCTCAAAGCCCGATTCGCTCTGGACCAGTATATCAATCTGCGCCCGGTAAAACTCTATCCCGGCGTGGAGACGCCCCTCAAGGACAAGGGGCCGGAACACATCGATTTCGTGGTGGTCCGGGAGAACACGGAAGGCCTCTACTGCGGCGCCGGGGGCTTTCTGAAGCAGGGGACCGCCGATGAGGTGGCCGTCCAGGAGTCGATCAACACCCGAAAAGGGGTGGAGCGGTGCCTCCGATATGCTTTCGACTACTGCAAAAAGAGGAACAAGGACAATACGGTCACCCTCTGCGGAAAAACGAACGTCCTCACCTACGCCTTCGACCTGTGGGAACGGGCTTTCCACGAGGTGGCCAGGGACTACCCCAAGATCAAGACCGACTATGCCCATGTGGATGCCACCTGCATGTGGATGGTCAAGAACCCCGAATGGTTTGATGTGTTGGTCACCGACAACATGTTCGGCGATATCATTACCGATCTCGGGGCGATGATTCAGGGCGGCATGGGTGTGGCTGCCGGGGGGAATATCAATCCCCAAGGGACCTCCATGTTCGAACCGATCGGCGGATCGGCACCCAAATACACCGGCAAGAATGTCATCAATCCCCTGGCCGCAATCTGCGCCGGGCAGATGATGCTCGAACATCTGGGAGAAGAGAAAGCGGCCCAGCGGATCGAAAAGGCGGTGATGAAGACCATTGTCAACGATATGAAGAGCCTCTCCGCGGGAAAAATGGGACACGGCACCCGGGAGATCGGCGATATCGTGACCCGTTACGTTCGAGAAGGGTAAGGGCGGAAATTAGCGCCGACCTATTGACAGTACCGCCGTTAGTTGCTACAATGCCGGTGAGATGCCCTAAAAAGAAGGTGATAGAAGGGTAAGAGGATGGAAAAGAGGCTTGTATATCTCTGTTTAGCCGTATTATTGGCCGTTTCGGGCTTAATTCAGCCTGCTTTCGCTGAAGGCCCCCTCTCTGCACCTGTGAGCTCCCAGGAGGTTACTTTTTTCCACCCCTCTGGCCTAAACGGTTTCATCGTTTATGATGTGGATCCCAAGAACAACATGGCTGAAGTGAGTTACGGCAAGCAGACCTTCGATCTTTCTGCCGAGCTTGGGTTGCCTCTGGCCATTGACGTGGAGCGTTTCAAGGTTGGCGGCGGCTCTTACGGTTTTCAAAAGCTCCTGGAGGAGACGGAAAGCGATTTTCTGGAGATTTTCTCCATCGCAAATGTTCTGAGTTACGGTCCCAAGAGCACCCTGTCCCCATTCTATCCGGGATCCAGGGATATCAGCATGGTGGTAGCCACCGCTAATTACCAGGCGACTGAGCGGTTCTCAGCCAAGCTCTCCACAGGGCTTTCCCAGCGGCTGGAAGAGACCAGCGGTTCCAACTCGTCGAACCTGGGGTACGAAATCGATATCGCCGGACTCTATGAAATCGCCCCGGGCCTTTCCTTTTCCGTTGGTGCCGGCTATTCTGCGAGCACCGATATTCTCAACGATCAGAAGGAAGATGAAGACGAGCTGCGGTCCTGGTCGCTAATTTCCAGGCTCAAGATGCTCTTCTAGCGGCGCGCCTCATTTGTTATAGTCACCCACGGCACACCTTCCCTCAAGACCAACAAAAAGCCGTTTTTCGCTCTGTGCCTCGTTGCGCGTTGACCGGTACCTTATTCGGACTGGGAGAGGGACTTTCCCCCCGGCTTTTCCCTTGACACTCGCTGATCAAATTCAGTATGATGCTCCCGTTTTTTATCCCTTGGGGAGTATAGAATCATGAAGGTTGCGTTAGGGGCAGATCATGCGGGATTTCAGATGAAAAACGAGATTCTGGGGGTCCTCAAGGAAGCGGGGCATCAGGTGGAAGATTTCGGGTGCAGTGGTCCCGATTCGGTCGATTACCCCGATTATGCCGAAAAGGTTGGCCGTGGGGTGTCGGAGGGACGTTTTGACCGGGGGATCCTGGTCTGCGGCACCGGCATCGGTATGTGCATCTCGGCAAACAAGTTTGCCAACGTTCGTGCCGCTTTGTGCCACAATCTTTTCACCGCCCGGTTGTCGCGCGAGCACAACGACGCCAATGTCCTCACGTTGGGGGAGCGTTTGATCGGGTCAGGACTCGCCAGAGAGATCGTCAAGGTCTGGATGGAGACGCCCTTTGAAGGGGGGCGCCACGCGAGGCGGGTGGATAAGATAAACACCTTTGATTAGAGGCTGGAGACCCCAGTGCCGCTGAAACTCTTGAGAAAAGTCGATCCCGAAGTAGCCGACGCCCTCCGGGAAGAGGCAATCCGGGAAAACGAGCAGATCATCCTGATCGCTTCAGAGAACTATGTGAGCGAGACCGTGCTCTTTGTGCAGGGTTCGGTCATGACCAACAAGTATGCCGAAGGCTATCCCGGCCGCCGCTATTACGGCGGCTGCGAGAATGTGGACCGGGTCGAACGGCTGGCCATCGCCCGGGCCAGGGAGCTCTTCAGCGCCGAGCACGTCAATGTCCAGCCCCATTCGGGGACATCGGCCAACCTGGCGGTCTACCTGACGGTGATGAAACCGGGGGACCGGATCCTCGGCATGTCGCTCTCCCATGGTGGCCACCTGAGCCACGGGGCCTCGGTCAATGTCTCGGGCAAGATTTATGAACCCCATACCTACGGGGTCGTGAAAGAGACCGAACTCATCGACTACGATGAAGTTCGCGCCCGCGCCCGGGCCGTCAAGCCGAAGCTCATCGTCGCGGGGACGTCGTCCTACTCGCGAATCATCGATTTCGAAGCCTTTCGTGCCATCGCCGACGAAGTGGGTGCCTACTTCATGGCCGACATCGCCCATATCGCCGGGCTCATCGCCGCCGGCCACCATCCCAATCCCACCCCCTATGCCGACTTTGTGACCACCACGACCCACAAGACCCTTCGGGGTCCCCGGGGCGGCATGATCCTCTGCAAGGAGAAGTACGGGAAGGCGATTGACAGAACCATCTTTCCCGGACTCCAGGGGGGCCCCCTCATGCACACCATCGGAGGGAAAGCCGTGGCCTTCAAGGAGGCCATGACCCCCGAATTCAAGACCTACCAGGGACAGATCATCAAGAATGCCAGGGCCATGGCTTCCGAGCTCATGGGGCGGGGATATCGAATCGTGTCGGGAGGGACAGACACCCACCTCATGCTTGTGGACCTGAGCGACAAGGGGATTACCGGTGATGCTGCGGAGAAAGTGCTCGACCGGGCGGGCATCACCCTGAACAAGAATGCCATTCCCTTTGACAAATCCCCGCCAACCATCACCAGCGGCATTCGCCTCGGTACGCCCATTATCACGACCCGGGGTATGAAAGAGGACGACGCCCGGAAGATTGCCGGGTGGATCGACCAAGTCCTTTCCCATCGGGATTCGGAAGCGGTGGTCCAGGAGGTCCGCAGCCATGTCCAGCAGCACAACAGGCAATTCCCCGTCTATCGTGACAGAGTCGAAGGGTAAACACCGCGAAGCCTGCGGCCAACGGGACATCATGAAGCGACCGGCGTGGGAAGAGTATTTTATGGACATCACCCATATGGTGAAGACCCGCTCCACCTGTCTTCGCCGCCATATCGGGGCGGTGATCGTCAAAGACAAGAATATTCTGACCACCGGGTACAACGGCGCCCCTTCGGGAACCGCCCACTGTCTCGACGTGGGCTGCCTCAGGGAGAAAATGAATGTTCCCTCCGGTGAACGTCATGAACTCTGCCGGGCCCTCCATGCCGAACAGAACGCCATCATCCAGGCAGCCAAGCATGGTATCAACATCGAAGGCGCCGATCTCTACTGCACCAATCTTCCCTGTCTCATCTGCTCCAAGATGATCATCAACGCCGGAATCCGGCGAATTTTCTTTGAAGGGGAATATCCCGATCCACTCTCCAGGGACATGCTGGAGGAAGCCGGTGTGGAACTGGTCCACTGGCAAGAGGGAGAGTCCCCCTGAACGCCCTACCAGGAGCTGGCCGTGAAGTGCCCCTTTTGTGGTCACATGGAAGATAAGGTCGTCGATTCCCGGCTCAAACGAGACGGCGACGTGATTCGTCGACGCCGTGAGTGTATCGGCTGTGAACGCCGGTTCACCACCCACGAGCGGGTCGAAGAGATCCTTCCCATGGTCATCAAGAAGGACAACCGCCGGGAACCCTTCGCCCGAAAGAAGATTCAGGAGGGCATCCTCAAAGCCTGCCAGAAGCGGGGTGTCAGCATGGACACCATTGAAGGGCTGGTCGACCGGATCGAACGGGTCTTCCAGGACCGGATGGAAAAAGAGATCAGGAGCGAGGAGATCGGCGAAGAGATTATGAAGGTGCTCCATGAGACCGATGACGTGGCCTATGTCCGATTTGCTTCAGTCTATCGATCCTTCAAGGATTTGAAGGATTTTATGGATGAGCTGGAAGATATCCTCAAATCCCGTGAAAAATAGAGACACCAACGGCTCAAACGTTCACGAAGGTGATCACCCATGAAAACGTTGACATTCCCCGCCGGAGGCATTCACCCTCCGGAGCAGAAGGAGTCGACCGAACATAAGCCGATCGAGGATGCCCCCCTACCCTCACGGGTCGTCATCCCGCTCCAGCAGCACATCGGCGCCCCCTGCCAGGCCCTGGTCAAGGTCAAGGACCCCGTGTCTGTGGGCCAGAAGATCGGTGAACCCAAGGGATTTGTCTCGGCTCCGGTGCATGCCAGTATTTCCGGGACCGTGACCGCTGTGGGTGACATGCCCCATCCCATGGGACGGGATGTGCCCTCCGTGGTCATCGAGTCCGACGGCGAAGACCGATGGTTCGACGGTCTCGTGGAAGCGGAAAACTTCCAGGACCTGAGTCCCGACGAACTGAAAGCCAAAATTCTCGAGGCCGGTATCGTCGGTATGGGCGGCGCCACCTTTCCAACCCACGTCAAGCTTTCCCCCCCTCCGGACAAACCGATCGATACGGTCATCATCAACGGTGTCGAGTGTGAGCCCTATCTCACCGCCGATCATCGTCTCATGGTGGAACGGCCGGAAGAGATCATCGGCGGGCTCGAAATTTTCATGCAGATCCTGAGCGTCGGCGCAGGTGCCATCGGCATTGAACAGAACAAGCCTGACGCCATTGAGGTCATGACCAAACTCACCGCACACCGCAAGGATATGACCGTGGTGCCCCTGAAGGTCAAGTACCCCCAGGGGGCGGAGAAACAGCTGATCAAGGCCATTCTGAAACGGGAAGTGCCATCGGGCGGTCTCCCCATGGATGTGGGGGTGGTGGTTCAGAACGTGGGGACCACGGCCTCCGTCTATAAGGCGGTTCGTTTCGGAACGCCGATCATAGACCGGATCACCACCGTGACGGGCCCCGGAATCAAGGTACCCAGGAACCTCCGGATACGGATCGGCACCCCCTTCTCGGAAATCATCGAATTCTGCGGCGGTTTTATGGGAAAGACAGGGAAAGTGATTTCCGGCGGCCCCATGATGGGCATGACCCAGTACTCCCTCGATGTTCCGGTCATCAAGGGGACCTCGGGGATTCTCATCTTCCGGGACGAGGATCTGAAACTGCGGGAGTCCAACGCCTGCATCCGGTGCGGCAAGTGTCTCGAGATCTGTCCCATGGGGATCAACCCGAGCCTTCTGGGGGTCTATGTGGAGGCCGATGCCATGGAGGAGTTGGAAGGCGCCCGGGCCCTCGACTGTATCGAGTGCGGTTCCTGCGCGTTTGTATGCCCGGCAGCGCGGCCGCTGGTCCACCTGCTCCGTTACGGTAAAGCCGACGTACTGGCTAAAAAGAAGAAATAGACGATTCGTGCCCTGCGGTCGGGACAACCGCATGACTCGCCTTTTCAGGGAGAGCGGGGCTCCGGCATCGGTCGGGGGGCTGTTCGCTGGCAGTCATAGATCGTGTTATAAATAGAATCGCTTACAGAGCGGCATAACGTCACAAATCTTTGTTGCCCTGTATCTTTGTTGCGGCCAAAGGAAGCAGAGAATGGAAGAGAAAGAGTCCAAACCGGAAGCGGGGGATGGGCCGCCGGGTGCAAAAGCGCCTCCCGCCGCCAAAAAAGAGAAGAAGGAGGAAGCCCCGGCCAGCCTGCTGACCCTCTCCTCCTCTCCCCACATCAACAGCGGCGAGTCCATCCCCGCGATCATGACCCAGGTCATCGTGGCCCTCATCCCGGGCCTTCTGGTGGGGGTCTACTATTTCGGCATGGATGCCCTCGGGGTCATCGTCATCACGACGGTATCGGCCATCGGATTTGAGGCGTTGAGTCAGCGCATCATGAAGAGGCCGGTCACCCTCTCCGACATGAGCGCTGCCGTGACCGGCGTACTTCTCGCCATGAATATGCCTTCCGGGGCACCGTGGTGGTTGTGTGTCGTGGGAAGCGGTATCGCCATCGTGGTGAGCAAGCAGCTCTACGGTGGTCTCGGCTACAACCCCTTCAATCCGGCCCTGGTGGCCCGGGTGGTGCTCCTCATCTCCTGGCCCGTTCAGATGACCACCTGGCCTCTCCCACAGCCTCTTTTTCAGCGGACCGTCGATACGGTGACCGGTGCAACGCCCCTGGGAAAGATGCAGGAGTCCCTTCTGCTCAACGGTGATCTATCGGGAATCGCCGACATCTCCCTCATGGACCCCTTGCTGGGGCGGGTGGGCGGCAGCTTAGGTGAGATCTCGGCACTGGCGCTGGTGGCCGGGGGTCTCTATCTGCTGGCCCGAAGGATCATCAGCTGGCATACGCCGGCCAGCTATATCGGATCGGTGTTGGTGATCGCCTCCATCTTTCATCTCATGGACCCGACCAAATACGCTTCACCCCTGTTTCACCTGGTTTCCGGGAGCCTCATGCTGGGGGCCTTTTTCATGGCCACCGACTATGTGAGCAGTCCCGTCACCCGTCGGGGGATGCTGATTTTCGGCACC
Organism: uncultured Nitrospirota bacterium; assembly: GCA_964443105.1. Taxonomy (GTDB): domain Bacteria; phylum CG2-30-53-67; class CG2-30-53-67; order CG2-30-53-67; family CG2-30-53-67; genus CAYUBU01. The sequence goes on along the minus strand of CAYUBU010000062.1, from coordinate 2 downwards.
GG
>CAYUBU010000061.1:0-2679 GCA_964443105.1 uncultured Nitrospirota bacterium | reverse complement strand
CTGGACAGGTCGGCCACTTCGTCATGACCTTTGACTTCGATTTCGTGGTCCAGTCCGCCTTCAGAAAGGTCCCGGGCTATGGCGGCAATATTGCTGACGGGAGCAACGATCTTCTTTGTCACGGTGACGGTCAACAGGATGGCGACCAGCAGCAGTCCAGATGTAAACAGGATGGTCTGACCAATCAGGTCGTTGCCTCGATGGTACAGTGCATCCAGGCTGTGCCCCAGCTGAAGGTAACCGACCACCCTGTGGATCGGGGACATCCAATCGCCCGGTGAGGCATTCTCCAGCCCCGCGGGACCCCGGGCAACCACAGGGACCAGAACAGACAGGTAGGCGGCTTCGTTTGTCTTGCCGCTAGACTCATGGTAAAAAATTTCGGCTTCCGAGTTGAACCGGTCGAAGGCTTCCCGGGAAAGGGGCCCATGAATCGACGGCACTTTGCTGTTGGCCGCCAGCAGATTCCATTCCCGATCGAGGACAAAGAGATGGGATATCTCTTCCTCCTGATCGATGCTCTCAACAAGTTCCTTCAGTCCCTCGGGATCCCGGGCCTCAACAGCATATTCACTGTTGAGGGCCATCGTTTGTGCCAGAAAGGCCGTATGATGTTCCAGGCGGAGATAATGTTCGTTGATTTCGTATTTGACGAAGGACACGGCAAGAAGGGCGGCGGCGATGAGAATAAGCGACACACTCAAGAGATTGAATTTAGCTGCCAGGCCGTAGGTTCTGCTTGATTTCATCTCAACTCATCTGGGCCATGAAGCCCCAATGTCATGGTTTCCCGCACGACTCCACAGGACCCGGGAGTCTCCGGGACCACCCTATTGCAGGGTTCCACAAATGGGCTCAACGGCCGCTGCAATGCGATGGTGGCGTCACGGAATTAAAGATGCTCAGGGTATCAGGAGCTGATCACTTCGGCCGCGCAAAAGCAGACCCGATTTTTCCCCTCCCCTTTGGCCCGGTAAAGCCGCTGGTCCGCCTTCTCGATGAGTCCCGTGTGATCCGCCCCGTCGACCGGGGAAACGCTGATCCCCACGCTGACCGTCAGTGAACCCTGGAAGGGCTCGACCGTGTCCCGAAAGGGATGGGTCTCAATGAGCTTGCGCATCCGGTCGCCAATAGCCATGGCGTGCTCACTGTCGCAGTAGGGAAGGACCACGGCAAACTCCTCTCCCCCATAGCGGGCAGCCAGGTCGGTCTCCCGAATCCCCCTGCGGATCACCTGAGCCAGTTCGACGAGAATTCTATCGCCCGCCAGATGGCCGTAACGGTCATTGCACTCTTTGAAGTTGTCCACATCGATCATGAAGAGTGCCACGGGGTAGCCGTGGCGTTGGGATCGCTTGATTTCCAGTTCCAGAAAGCGCTGGAAATAACCGTGGTTGTATAGCCCTGTGAGTCCGTCGAGGATGGCCGTGTTCACGGCGGTTTCAAGATTCGTATGGAGTTGGTCCAGATAGGTCTTCTTCCTCAACAGCGTCTTGAGTCTGGCAATCAGTTCCCGGCTCTGGATCGGCTTGATCAGATAATCATCGACGCCCAGTTCGATTCCCCGGATCCTGCTTTCCAGGTCGCTCAAACAGGTCACCATGACGATCTGAATATGTTTTCTGTTTTCATTCTCCCTCAGTCTGCGACAGACTTCAAAACCGTCCATGCCGGGCAACATGACATCGAGGAGAACCAGATCCATGGGATTCTGTTCGATGAAATCCAGGGCTTCCGGTGCACTTTTGACATGAAAAGTTTGAACGGGCAGCGCCTGCAGGTAACTCTGAATCAGCCGGGCGTCCCGATCACCGTCCTCCACAATCAGTATCTTGGAAAATTTTTCCTCGGCTCGCTCCTGGACCTCCCGGGCCCCGGGCAGAACGAAAAACTCTGTCGATTCCTTGCGAATTCTGAGCTGATCCCGGTACTGCTTCATGAGAAGCAGCGATTGAACCCGGGCCAGCAGCTCTGTGGTATTTACGGGCTTATTGAGAAACTCCTCTGCCCCGGCTTCCAGGATACCGAGTTTTTCCTCCGTCCCGTCGAGGGCCGTAACGATAATGATGGGAATCTCTTTGGTTCGGTCGTCGGCACGGAGTCTGCGTGTGACTTCCAGACCATCCATCACAGGCATCATGTAATCCAGCAGTATCAGCTCCGGCGCTTCCCGGAGAGCGGTGTCGATGGCTTCCTGGCCTCCGTAGGCCGTCAACAATTCGTACTTCGATTTGGGGAGTTTCGATGCCAGCAGCTTCACATTGACTTGCACATCGTCGACGATCAGAATCTTAGGCCTGAATAGTCTTGTACTCTTCGCCTCGTCGGTCCCCGGACCGGTGTTGTGTTCCAGTGAGGCTTTCACCGTGGTCAGGAACTTTCGCGTATCGAGAGGCTTGGTGATGTAGGCATCGCAACCGGCATCCAGGGCACTCTGAGCATCGCCCTGCATGGCGTGGGCCGAGATGGCAATGACCGGGATCCCCTGGAGAGCGGAATCGGCTTTAATCAACCGGGTCGCCTCGAGGCCGTCCATTCCGGGCAGTTGAATATCCATAAGAATGAGATCGGGGTTCTGGCTCCGGGCCAGGTCGATTCCAGAGGTGGCCTCTTCCGCCTCCAGAATATTGTAGCCATCGACCCGGAGGGGTGTTTTGACCAGTTTCATTTTAATGGGGT
>CAYUBU010000060.1:0-3681 GCA_964443105.1 uncultured Nitrospirota bacterium | reverse complement strand
GATGACCTGACTCAGTTGGATGGTGGTTTCTGCAGAATCAAAATCTCTGAGGTTCCCCTGGCCTCCGAAGTTCTCTATTTCAATCTCGAGTTCCGGGTTGGGAAGAAGAGAGGCTTGTAAGGAGCGGGCCTCCAGTACACGTATCTCCCGGGAAAAGGCTTTGAGATCAGGGTTCCTGTGAAGAGCCAGCATGACAGCCTGCTGCAGGGAGAGTGCTCCGGCCGGCTCTTCCGCCGCAGGTCCCGTTTCTTCCGGGGTTGCACTTTCCGTTGTTTCTGTGTGCAAAGAGGACGGCTCCGCCCAGACAACATCCGGAGGATAAAGCCTGGAATGTGCAAGATATACTGTTGTCAGAACCAACACGTAAAATAAGATCCGTTTCATGAATACGGACACCTCCATAAACAGGGGGTTATTTAGATAAGGGCAAGGAGTGAATGGAGTCTTCGTTATTGAGACGAAGAGGCTAAGGGATCAAATGAGAAGAATTGTGGATCGCAGTGCAGACAAAGCTGAGAGACGAAAAGCGGGGATTGTCGGGAAAAACCGATCTTCCGGAATCAGACGGGATGGGGGCAGCAGGGGAGTAGAGGCCCTGTCAATCATCTTCTTGATAAATTGTGAGTATTGCGCCGATGAAAGACTGGGATCTGAAGACCCGATTATAAGCGGGATATCCATGCAGGAACGTTCCGCTTTCCGCAAGGATGTGCTCTCCCACGACAGGGCAAGAGAATCCCCCTTCGCCAATCCCGGTCCCTGCTCAAAACCTTCCGCGCAGTCACTGTCTATCTCGATTGCGATGTGGTTGTCTTCGCCAATACAGAGGACAACAGTAGACGCGATTCCCTGACCCACAAGTGAAAAAAGCAGAAAGGGGACAACCAGAAGAGAGAGACCTTTACTCTTTCTTATTTGCGTCATGATCTATTTCCAATATCAGATTGGGGTCATTATGACACAATCATAAAATTGGCGCAACGGTAAAAGGGGAGAGGGGAGCCGTTGAGACCCCGGCATGATTCGACGGGCCGTCAGTCACCGCACTGGTAGGGCCGTGCCTCTGCGCGATAGGCGGCCAGTGCCCCCTCCACCAGGCGTTCTTCATTCGGCGTCAAAGGGCGATTCCCCCGGCCGTAGGGCCAGCCGTAACCCCAGCGGTACCAGGAGGGGAAAATGGACCCGCCGCCTAACCTAACGCCGTGATACATCAGTTCGGCCAGCTGGGGATTGCCGGTTTTTTCGACCACGCAATCCCGGAGCGCCTCATCGGCCCTTTTCCTTTCGCCTTCCGTGCCGCCGCGCCAATAGGCGATGTCGTGTTCGAAGCAGCAGTCACACCAGAGGGTTCTATCATCCCAGGTGCCGTCGGGGAAGAGACTGCATCCGTCGCTGTCAAAAGGGGCAATTCCCGGCGATCGGGTGCAGCCGGTCAATAAAGCGGCCGCAGCGATGCAGCAGAAGAAGGCAGATACGTATCTCATATCAAAAGGCTATTGACCCCGACGACGGCGGAGGGTGATGGGCTCACCTGCAATGCCCCAGTTGTCGGTGTCGATTTCCTCGATCACCACCACCGTGGTGGCCGGATTCTTCCCCAGGACGTCGGCGAGCAGCTCCGTGGTTCCTCGTATCAGTGCCGCTTTCTGCTCGGCAGTGGCTGCTTCTCGGGTTATTTTAATGTTAACGAATGGCATATAATCTCCTTACATAACAATTGGTTAACGTAAATACTTCACAATCGACTCGAGGGGGCGTTTCTGGGGTCCCTTACTCGGCTTGGCCCCGTGGCCCACGGGGATGACTGCCATGAATTCACCGGCCGGTTCCTCCAATATCTGGAGCACTTCATCTTTGATCAGATAGAGAATGCCGAGCCATACCGTGGAGAGGCCCAGAGACGTGGCAGCCAGGAGAAGGTTCTCCACGGCGGCCGCCGAGCTCTGGATCTCCATGGTGCGGAAAAAATCCCGGGCCACCTCCTTGTCAACTTTGAAAAGCTCGGTACCGTGCTCGATGAGTTCTCCTGTGTTGGCCACGGCGATGACCACAGGGGCCCCGGCCATGCTGCGGGCGGCCATGCGGAGCAAGGCCGAGGAGGGGCGGGGGAACTCGTTGGCTTTCGCGGAGACCAGATTGACGAGTCCCTTCTTTTTCTCCCCGGTGATTACGATGAAGCGCCACGACTGCTGGTTGTGGGCCGATGGCGCCTGATTCGCCGCCTGGAGCAGGATTTTGATTTCATCGTCCTGGACCGGCTTGTCGGTGAAGAGCCGGATGCTTCGCCGGTCGTGGATTGCCCTTAACGTTTCGTTGATTACGGTTTGACGCTCAGTCGGTTCCATCTTCCTTTCCTTTCCTCGTGTCTGTCGGGACGGCGTTTTTTCAGTTTGATTCCTGCGAGTGGACCTTTGGCTCAAATACCTTATGCAGAGCGAAAGGCATGGCCAGGGACCCATAGAGGGAGAGGGTTGTCAACAAGAGCCCCAGCACCATCAAAATATAGCCCCGCCGCCGGGCGTCACTCCCTCTCAATACAACGGTATCCTTGATCACCTTCACGCCGGGCGGCGGGAAACGGCCGCTAACCAGAGTCCGGCGGGCCTGCCCCATGATGATCAGTCCCGCCAGTACAAAGGGGATGAAAAGGAGGGCAAGGGTGATAACCAGGATTTTCAAGGCTCGCTCCGGGTCGGCGGACTCCAGCCGCCCCGTGAGCGCGGGGAGCAGCCAGACGATGGCCGCTCCGCCGGCGATGGCCATAAGGAGGAGGATTCCAACCCATCTCATCCGCTCTTTTTGGTCGGCTCGATCCAACTTCCCGTTCATGCTCTCCAATCTCCTGCCGAAGGGATTGGGAATATCCCTTCGATTCGCTGTTTGTTTCACCACTATAGGACAATGGCGGGCAAATCACAAGAACCGCCCATGACAGAAACAGGAGCCCCGAATCCCGGGCTCCCGAGGGGGTCAGGGCGTTGACAATAGAATATTGACAGTCGTTCCATATGGCTGTTATTATTGTACTAAATCCCTGTGACCGGGTCTATTGCTCTATCCATTTTCGTCATCAAGGCCGCGGGACAAGGGCGGTTCCGATCCCGCCGGTGATCCGACGTTCGCGGTGACCTATTGAGCCGCCGTTCCCGGTCTTGCTCAAAGGAGGGACTATGTTGGAACGAAGAAGCAAGCCTCAGAGGCCGGAGAAAGACGGCAAGAAGAATGCCCCATCTGCTGTTAGCGCCCATTGGAACGCTTCGGCCATGAAGCAGAGCTACGCCAATATCTGCAACGTCACGAGCACCCGGGAAGAGGTTTCCCTTCTTTTCGGGATGAACAGACCGTGGCAGGAGAAGGAGGGGAAGGTGACCGTCGATTTGACCGACCGAATCATCCTCAATCCCTATACGGCCAAGCGGTTCTCTGCCGTGCTGCAGCGTGTGATCCGGGAGTATGAAGCGCGCTTCGGCGAAATTCAGCTTGAAGCCGGGTCATCGGAACGTCCCGGTAATGGCGGCTGACAGCTGGGGGCTGTTGCCGTGATGAACATTCTGTCCTGAGGCATTTTACCTCAATCAGATCAAAAGGAGACGTCATGTCAGGTAAATCGAAGACCAGCAGAGCGACACTGAAAGAAAGAAAAGAGCAGGCAAACATGAGCCAGGTCCGTTGGGACGATTC
>CAYUBU010000059.1:0-3699 GCA_964443105.1 uncultured Nitrospirota bacterium | reverse complement strand
TGCCCACCTGCAGTTTCTTGAGGTTGTCGAGGTTACGCACTCGGATGTCATCGAACCCGGTATGGGCGCACCCCAGAAAGAAAAAGGGGGCCATGACCATCAGAATCATCGTGCTTCTCATCTTCCTCACCCTTCCATAAGACTCTGTTGATAGGGCGGCACTCTTCCTGCAGCCCTGATAACATCAGAATAACTCGCTGGGGCGTTTTCGTCTATTGGGCGCAGTTTTTGAAAATCAGTCCTGGCGGGAAAAGGGGTGCCCCCTCTTGTGGGCTAGAAGAAGCGAGATAGACCGACACGAATTCCTATGTCCGGTGCCTCATCGGTGAGACCGATGGCTACCAAGATTTTGAGGAACGTGTCCTTCACTTCGTAAATCAGCTCGGGCCCCAGGGTTATTTCATGGTCGTCTTCGTCGAAGTTACTTTCGCCATTGAGTTCGACGAGTATCATCAGCCTGTCGTGAATCACCTGGACCATGGGAGCGAGATTGTAGATAAGAAGATGGGTGTTCTCCACAGCCTCCTCGTGATCCCCGTTCTCTGTCTCCAAGATATACCCGAGTTCCAGGTGGGTAAGAAAGGCGGGAGTGAAATTCTTTGTCAGCAGGATGCTGGCCTTGAATTCGGCTTCGTCTCTGTTTAATCCGGCTCCGGGGGCAAATTCGAGCAGGAATGCCAAGTCGGGCAACCTGTCGGTCTCGTCATGAAATCTGTGTTTGGCTCCAAAAGCAATTTCTTCGATACCGCGCTCGACGTGATCTCCCTCTTTTTCCTCCAGGGCGAATTCAGCTTCCAGGTTCAGCTGGCTTCGATCACCAATCCCTATCTCCAATTCCAGTCCCAAACTCCGTGTGCTGAAATCTTCGTTGTCGTAGTCCCCTTCGGCATAGTCATATTCCAGGTGAGCAAGAAAGCGGCCCGCAAGCGGTGTGTCGGCGATTTCAGTTGCCAAGGGCTCTAGGAGGTGGGCATTGGAGGATCCTGGAAGGAGTATTAGAGCTATGAGCAACGTGTAAAAAGACATCCGCACTTTTTGTGGCATTCTCCTGCAAACAAGGTTCTTGCTGTTCATATTATGGTACCTTTCCTCAGGGTTTGTTTTACGGGGGGGCACGCGCTTAGCGTCGAATGAAGGGTTCCCGATAGCCGACCTGTTTTCTGAATTCCGACGGGCGCATGTAGTTGGTCAGGCCCCAGATTCCCGCGTCCCGCGCTCTTGCATCGCCTTCAGCCTGCAGGAATGCGTCGGTGTACGGTTCCCGCAGGTATTCTTTGTAGGCTTCGGCCCAACCTTCCCGCACCATCTCAAGATTGATGTTGCGCTCCCCGTCACGGAGTATGACAATAGCGATGTTTTTTTCCATTTCGAGATGAATGACATCGACGACCAGATTCTTGCCGGAGGTCTTTTCCATGAGGGCCTTCTTTGCCTCGTCATGGAGGGGCTGCCTCTTTTCCGGTGCGTCAATCAGCGCCAGACGGCACGCCAGTCGAATTCCTTCTGCCACGATGACCAGGGTATCGCCGTCAACCACCGTGTAGGGTCGTCCTTGAACCGTTGTGTCGGGCACCAAATAATCACGTACATGGTGGCCCGTGGCCGGCGTCACCCAAAACGAAAGAAGCGCCATCAGCGTTGTCAGGCAAGCGAGAGTTCTTCCCATATGCATTGTATTCTCCTGGTCGGTTATATAATAATTCTATCACAAATAGCCTAGTGGGAAGGTGGAATTCAGTCTGCGCCATACCATGGGTCGATTCCCACAATTAGTCCCCATGGGCGAGGGAAGGTTGGAGACGGCGCGCCCGAGTTTCGACTTGGCAGCGGGCCATCCCGAAAGAGGGAGACGTCTCTCATACTTCTTTCGTGTCGTCAAGTTGGAACAGGTCAACCGATGCGATGAGTGCCGCTGCCAATTTCGCAATTTCCTGACTTGTCTTGGCGATGTTCTGGGAACCGCATGAGTTCTCCTGCGTAATGCCAGCGACGGAGTCAATGTGTTCACTGGTCTGGGTGATCGTGGACGCCTGTTCTTCCGAGGCGGTCGAACTCTGATGGCTCATGGATGTGACATTGGGGTTCCGATCCAATGTGACTCAGTTACTTTCCAACGGGAACCGGTAAAAGCGCCAGCCGCCAATTAAGAGGCGGCGGGATCTCTGTCCGAGCCGCCCGTGGCACCCGGGTTACAGACCAAGAGAGGCTGGATGCGCCATCTTCCCAGGACGAAACGCCTGACTACTCACCTTTATCGGCGGAGCAGGCCTTAACTTGAGCATTCTTTTTGACAACCGTTCAAGGATGCCGAAGGGTTTGTCGGCCGCCTTCCGGTTGCCCGAAGCGTTGCAGCCCCTGTGACTTGACAACTTGGGAAATATGTAGCAAATTGAGGTTCTGATCGATCCAAGTGAAACCAATCTGTTAAACAACAAGGAGAGTCGCGGATGATGGTGAGAAATTTGGTTTTTTCGGTTGCCGTGTTGGTACTTCTGGCCGGTTGTGCCTCCATGGGTATGTCAAAAACAGAGACGGCCCGGACAGACGTATTGTATACCTGCAATTGTGGACCCGGCTGTCAGTGCAACACTGTCAGTACGACGCCTGGCAAATGTGCCTGTGGCAACAACCTGAAATGGGGACATGTTCTTCAAGTTGAGGGAAGCGAAGCGGTCCTCTGCCAGTGCAAGGAAGGGTGCGGGTGCCAGGGGCTGGATCCCAACGATTCAGCGAAATGTGCCTGCGGCCAGCCGGTCAAACGGGTGGATCTGGCGGGAACGGGGATCCATTTCTGTAATTGCGGCGGCTCCTGCAAGTGCAACACGGCCTCTCAGGGACCGGGCCAGTGCAAGTGCGGGATGCAGCTGAAAACCATGGATTAGGATTCGAATACCCCTGTTAGGATCGACGATTCCCGCAGTCGCGCCTGAGCCCGGAAATGTGGAGGGAGAAATCCACGGTTGGCGCGAAGTGCTGCCGTTAAGGGAGGCGATCGGGGGTTCAGGATGATCAGGTCGTTTGCGGCGGGGGCGGGCAACATGCCAGTGAAGCGCACCAGTGACATTACAAAGGAACGGGTTGAGGCGGCAACCGGCACCTATCGCCAGGTGCTGATTGGCCCCGAGGAGGGTCCGAATTTTGCGATGCGCCGTTTCATCATCGAGCCCGGCGGTGCCATGCCGAAACATGTCAATCGGGTGGAACATGAGCAGTTCGTTCTCCAGGGCAAGGCTCAGGTCGGCATCGGAGAAGATGTGTGCGAAGTGAAAAAAGATGATGTGGTCTTTATCCCCGCCGGTGTGGTGCACTGGTATAAGACGGTGGGGGATGAGGCTTTTGCCTTTCTCTGCGTTGTACCGAACAGACCGGATGAAGTGACGCTGGTTGAATCATAAGATCGGCGGTTTGAGTTGATCAACGAAAAAGTCTGGAGGGGGAGAAAAAACGGGTGGAACCTACTGAGATGCAAGAGAATACCAAATTACTTCAGGGGAGTGACGAACCGCTCTGGGTCCGCGTGCGAGATCTGATCCGAGAAAAGGGGATCGATCCCCATGCGGCCACACTCGCCTATTCCTATCCTGAGGATCTGCACTTTGAGCTTGGTGTGATCGTAACGCCGGAAGGCCGGGTTTTCCAATACGGATTCGATTATCTCCACCAATTGATATCGGATGGCGTATTCACCGAGTGGGAAGA
>CAYUBU010000058.1:0-5318 GCA_964443105.1 uncultured Nitrospirota bacterium | reverse complement strand
GTATATCAACCGCCGTCCGGATCGGTGAAGTGGTCGACGGTCCAATGGGTGTGACGGTGGTCTAGCCCATGGGACTCTATCTTCTCCTAGCTTCTGTGGGACTCGTTTCCGGTTTTCTCTCCGGTCTTCTCGGAATCGGCGGCGGCATTATTATGGCGCCGCTGCTCCTCTATGTGCCGCCGCTCTTCGGGTTTGAGCCCTTTCCCATGCGGGTTGTCGCGGGACTGACCATCGTTCAGGGTCTGCTGGCCTGTTTCTCCGGCGCTTTGGCCCATCGGCGCTTTCGTTTCATGTCTGACCGGCTGGCCCTTTTGATGGGAAGCACCATCTTCATCACGGCACTCGCGGGGGGAGCCGCTTCCCGCTATGTTTCCAACGAACTCCTCCTTGTTCTCTTTGGCGGGCTGGCCCTCACGGCAGCAATCCTCATGCTCATGCCGGTGGAGGGTGAGAGCGAGAGTCCCGATATCGCCGGGATGTCCTTCAGCCGTTTCAGAGCGGTGACGGCCGCGTCGGGTGTAGGGCTATTGGGGGGGCTCGTGGGACAGGGCGGTTCGTTCATTCTGATACCCCTCATGACGGCCTATGTTCAAATTCCCACACGCATTGCCATCGGCAGCAATCTGGCTATTGTTTTTCTCTCCTCCCTGGCCGGGACAATTGGAAAGGCGGCGACGGGGCAGATCGAATGGCTTCTGATCATCCCCATCGCCCTGACCACCATACCCGGGGCACGGCTCGGAAGCATTGTGAGTCGCCGGACCCCCGTCAGCGGCCTGAGGCGTTTGCTGGCCGTCCTGATTACCCTGGCTGCGGCGAGAATCTGGTGGTCTGTTTTCGGTGCCTAGGCAAAGGGGTGCCAGGCAGGCCTGCCTGGCACCCTTATTCTTCAGACATTCGGGCTAATCCGTCTTCATCGCCGTCATCCCGGGTAGAGCAGTTCCGGGCACCCAATTCGTAATTCCCCTTCCCCCGCAGGCTTGGTGCAGAAACGACAGCTTAATCCGTGCCGTGGCTCCTCCGTATAAGTTTCTTTTTGTCACCATCAGCCTGCGTCTCCCCTTTCGGCAATTTGGCGTGAAGTTTTATGCACAAGAGGGACCCAGGTGAAATCCAATGAGAATCCCAGTTGTTCCGGAGACAAGAATGCGTCCCCCTGGATCAGCAAAACATGGACACGAATAGTTTCCTCCGAGGACTGGAAATTAGGAACCCACGCCGGTGAGGTGCCGGGCGAAACTCTCAAGCAAGGTGCCGCCCGTTGGCGCAAGAAACCGGCAGATTTGCCATACCGGCCCCATGCGCTATAATCATAACTCGAGTGGAAAGACGGCGCCTATTGAGGCGAACCGCGCCGTAGAGGGGCTGGAGAGGCACTATATGCAAATGGATGAGGAGGCAATCATGGATTTACAGGGGAAGTTGAGCGCGAAGAAAAAGGAGTTTGAAAGCGGCGCGCCGCCGGAGAAGGTGGCTATCATGAACCGTGCCACAGACGAATTGCGGCGGTCGGGAATCGCGGCCCGTGTCTTGAAGAGAGGAGACCGGGTGCCGGTCTTGGAACTCCCTAATGAAGCAGGGGAAATGGTCAGCTCCGCGGCGCTGCTGGAGAAGGGGCCTCTGGTCATTCACTTTTATCGAGGCGTCTGGTGACCCTACTGCAATCTGGAGCTGGAAGCTCTGCAGGCAGTTCTTGACCCCATCGAAGCCCTGGGCGCCTCGTGTATCGTCATCTCGCCCCAATTGCAAAAGTATTCTAAGCAGGTCGCAGCCAAGTACAGCCTGCGCTCCCGGGTGCTGTCGGATCAGGGGAATCAGGCTGCAGCCCGGTTTGGGCTGGTATTCAGTCTGCCCGACGACTTGCGTGAGGTCTATGCCGGCTTTGGGATCGATCTGGAAAAATTCAATGGTGATGACTCATGGACCCTGCCCATGCCGGCCAGGTTTGTGGTAGAGCCGGCGGGGACCATCCGTCATGTTGACGCCGATCCCGACTATACGGTGAGACCGGAGCCGGGCGGTTTGATCGGCCTGATCAAAGCACTGTGATCATTTCATTTTGAGACGCCGTGGGCCCGGTGGCTCGGGACGAAATTCCCGGCGGGGGCCGCTGCTCCCATCGGCAGTCATGGTTCCGGAAACAACGAGGATGAAGCCATGGTGGATGAACCGATCCTTGAAATCTATTCCGATTATGTTTGACCCTGGTGCTATTTCATTACCGGGCGTATTGAAAAACTGAAAAAGGAATACGAAATTGCCGTGCATTGGCGGGCTTTCCCTCTCCATCCCGATACACCGGAGGAGGGGCGCCTGCTTAGGGAGCTCTTTTCCAATGTCGGAGCGGCGGACATAGAGAAGATGCTGGGTCATCTCAGGGAAACGGCCGCGGATCTCGGTCTGCCTCTCAAGGAACGGGACAAGACCTACAACAGCCGCCTTGCCCAGGAGCTCGGTCTCTGGGCGGCATCGAAGAATAAGGGGGATCCATTTGACGGGGCGGTTTTCAGAGCCTACTTTGGGGACGGGAAGAACATCGCCAAGATCCCGGTGCTGATTGATCTGGCCGATTCGGTTGGACTCCCCCGGGAAGAAGCGCTGCAGGTCGTCGAAAAGAGGCGCTTTGAGTCTGCCGTCGATGCCGACTGGGCCCGGTCACAGGAGCATGGGATTACGGCCGTCCCCACATTGATGCTGGAGGGGAGTAAACTGGTCGGCGCCCAGCCCTATGATGTTCTCACGCAATTCTTGGAAACCCGGGGTATCAGAAAGAGACAAGCCCCTCAGGTCTGATTCCGATGGTGTCCCGCGGCAATAAGTCGGAAGCGGAAGGGCCGACCAGGCGAGAATGACAATGCCGCCGCCATGGGGTATCCTTGGTCTTCAAAATTCTGAAATAAGCGGATGGGAAATGCCATGAAACCTGTACGAATGATACAAAAGATGTTGAAGAGTCAGCCCACCATTGAAGGCGCCGGGGTTCACCTGAAACGGGTCTTCGGACGGGCGGAACTGCCTGATTTCGACCCCTTCCTTCTGATGGACGATTTCCATTCCCACAAGCCCGAGGAGTACATCAAAGGTTTTCCATGGCATCCTCACCGGGGCATCGAAACGATTACTTATGTCCTTCACGGTGACGTGGAACACGGAGACAGTATGGGGAACCAGGGTGTGATCGGATCGGGCGACGTCCAATGGATGACCGCCGGCAGCGGGATCATCCATCAGGAGATGCCCAAAGGGGATGAGCAGCGCCTCATGTGGGGATTCCAGCTCTGGGCGAATCTTCCGGCAAGTGAGAAGATGATCGACCCCAAGTATCGGGATGTGAAGAAAACGGATATTCCCGTGGTGAACCTGGATGACGGGACCCTGGTTAAAATAATAGCCGGTACCGTGAATGAGACGACGGGCCCCGTGGGGGAAATCGTGATCGATCCGGAATATCTGGATATCACGATTCCTGGGGAAGCGGATTTTGTCCACAGGACAAAAGGGGGCTACAAGGTGTTTGCCTATGTGATCGCCGGGCAGGGGTATTTCGATCCCGAACGGGGACCCCATGGGACCGAGGTGGAGGGGAGCGCCACTTTTGCATCGACAACGGAACGTCTCGTCGGTCCTGAAACGCTGGTCCTCTTTGGCGACGGCGAGGCGGTTCACCTGTCCGCAGGGGCGCAGGGTGTTCGTTTTCTCCTGGTGTCGGGCAAACCGCTCAATGAACCGGTGGCCTGGAACGGGCCGATCGTGATGAATACGGAGGAACAGCTTCGCACCGCTTTTGAAGAATATGAGAAAGACACCTTTATCAAGCAGAAGTGATTTTGCCTTCTTCTTTCACAACGGGGAAGACATTCCCGGCGTGCCGTCGGCAGTTTCAATGACCTGCAGGAGGGAGATCTTAATGTGAGCAGACTGGTGGTTCTTTATCACAATGGGTTTGTCCATACCGGGAGACAGGCGGAAGCGGTGGCGGCCTCCGTTGAAATAGGATGAAAACGATGCAAGTCATGCTCGACGATGGAGAAGTTCGGGTTCTCGGTTGCCTGATCGAAAAGGAGGCGACCACACCTGATTACTATCCCCTGACCCTCAATGCCTTGACGAACGCCTGCAATCAGAAGTCCAACAGGCATCCTGTCGTGTCCTTTGAGGCGGAGAGGGTTGTCCGCGCCCTCGACGGTTTAAAGGAGAAGGGGCTGAGCCTCAAGGTCCACGAAGCCGGCAGCCGTGTACCCAAATATCGTCACGATTTCAAAGAGGCCTTAGACCTTTCAGACGGGGAGTTGGCAATTCTTTGCGTGCTCTTGCTCCGGGGTCCCCAAACGGGTGGGGAAATCCGGGCCCGTACGGAGAGGATCCACGGCTTTCAAAATCTGGAGGAAGTGGAGAAGATCCTGGAGGCTTTGATGGCAGGGGAGGAACCGAGAGTGGTAAAGCTCCCGCGGCAGCCCGGCAGAAAGGAGCCGCGGTACATGCATCTTTTCTCGGGCATCCCTGAAGTGCCTGAGGAGACCATGACCCTCCCGGCAGAGCCGGCCACGGTGCGTGTGACGGCGGACAACGAGAGAATGGCCCAATTGGAGAAAACGGTCGGGGAACTGCGCCGGGAGATGGATGCCTTGAAGGAAGGTTTCAACGCGTTTAAGAGACAGTTCGAATGAAAAGTTTCGAAACCCGCGCTGGGCAACACATCACCATTCAGGACAATCAGCTTTCTCATCCTCGAATGTCCGGATTTGACAGGGGCACATGACTCAATATGACGTGATCGTCCTCGGTGCCGGCGCTTCAGGACTCATGTGCGCCATGGAAGCCGGGAAGCGGAACCGCAAGGTTTTGTGCCTGGACCATGCCGGCCGGCCGGGCCGGAAGATCCTCGCCTCCGGCGGCGGGCGGTGCAACTTCACCAATCTTCACATGGGGGCCGAACATTATATTTCCCGAAACAGGCATTACTGCAAGTCGGCCCTGGCACGATATACGCAGTACGACTTCATCGCTTTTCTCGACAGTCACGGCATCACCTACCATGAAAAAAAGTCGGGTCAGCTCTTCTGTGACCGTTCCGCACAGGATTTGCTGACGGTCTTTCTGGACGCGTGCCGTCAGGCCGGTGTCGTCATCCGGTCGGGCTGTCACATTCACCAAATCACCGGTGAGAAAGGTTTCCGCGTGGAGAGCAGCCATGGGAATTTTGAGTCCCCTTCACTGGTCGTCGCCACGGGGGGGCTGTCATATCCCCAATTGGGTGCCTCGGATCTCGGTTACCGAATTGCCCGTCAATACGGATTGGAGGTCGTACCGCCGCGGCC
>CAYUBU010000057.1:0-9423 GCA_964443105.1 uncultured Nitrospirota bacterium | reverse complement strand
GAAGTGGGCAACCTATCGCTATTCATCATCTTATCTATCCCAGGCCTTCCCTAGCCCGGAAATTGCATGAGCTAATCTACTACGGTGCCGGATAAGCTGCCACATGCGGCGTTGCAGAGAATTTCCTGACTTCGAAATATTTCAATATGTCTTCAGCCAGAAAATTCTCTGCGCCTTGCCTGTGTTGCTTCTACGGCCCCTCATGACGATCACTCATGCAATATCCGGGTTAATCAGGGAGCGGATGAAATTGAACAGATGCCAGCAGTCCGGCTCCGGGATCGTGGCCTTCCATTGGGGCATGGTACCATTTGGTTCCGTAGACTGCTTTCCCTGATGAACATTCACAGATTTCTTCGAAGATGACGGGGCACCGACCGATGGTTCTCCTTTTCCCAGTTGCTATTTCCCATTTTCTATCCTTGTCCCCTTCCAGATCGCATAAATGGCCGGAATCACGATCAGTGTCAGTATGGTCGATGTCACCATGCCGCCGATCATGGGCGCCGCGATGCGGCGCATGGTGTCGGCGCCGGCCCCGTGCCCCCAGAAGAGGGGAAAGAGACCGACCATGGTGGAGAGCACGGTCATGATCTTGGGCCGCACACGGCCCACGGCACCCTCCATGATCGCATCGTAGAGGTCTGCGTGAGACATCATGCCGCCCTTCTCTCTTCCCTTGTCGCCATAGGCCTGGTCCAGGTATACGAGCATGACCACGCCGGTCTCGGCGGCAACACCGGCCAGGGCGATGAAGCCGACACCGGCGGCAATACTCATGTTGTAGCCCAGAAGATAGAGGAACCACACACCTCCCACGAGGGCAAAGGGGAGTGAGAGCATGACGATCATGCTCTCGGTGACATTCTTGAAATTAAGGTAGAGGAGGACAAAGATGACGAGCAGGGTCACCGGTACCACAATTCTAAGGCGCTGATTGGCCCGTTCCATATACTCGTACTGGCCGGACCAGACAAGGGAGTAGCCCGGGGGAAGGGGAACCTGCTCGGAGACGATCCTCCGGGCGTTTTTCACATAGGTGGCCACGTCCATATCCTTGAGGTCGACATAGACCCAGGCGGTTCTCCTGGCGTTCTCACTCTTGATGCCAGGCGGTCCCTGATGAAGGGAGATCTCCGCAAGCTGTGCGATGGGGACCTGTGCGCCCGACGGGGTGGGGACCAGGATTCGCCGCATCTTCTCCATCGAGTCCCTGAACTCCCGGCCATAGCGGATATTCACAGGGTACCGCTCCAAACCCTCCACGGTCTGGGTCACATTCATGCCGCCCACGGCAGACTGGATAATATCCTGTACATCTCCAATGGTCAGGCCGTATCGGGCGGCTTCTTCCCGGGAAATGTTGTAGTCAAAGTAATAGCCGCCGACCACCCGTTCTGAATAGACCGACAGGGTCCCGGGAATCTCCCGGACCACGGCCTCGATTCTCTCCCCCAGTTCGGAAAGGGTCTTGAGGTCGTCTCCCATGACTTTGATCCCCACCGGGGTTTTGATACCGGTGGAGAGCATGTCGATCCTTGTCTTGATCGGCATGGTCCAGGCATTGGTCAGCCCGGGAAACTGAATGGCACGCTCCAGCCGGTCAATCAGCTCCTTGGGCCGGATGGTCCTCTCCTCAGGCCAGATCCAGGAGAGGGGTTTTCGGACCCGGGCGGGCATGGATGAGAACCACCGCTTCACCGGAACCCTGCGCCACTCTTCTTCAGGCTTGAGCATGATCGTCGTCTCCAGCATGGACAGCGGCGCCGGGTCGGTGGCGGTTTCGGCCCGGCCTATTTTTCCGAAGACCTGATGCACCTCGGGAAACTGCTTGATGATCTTGTCCGTCTGCTGAAGGAGTTCTTTCGCCTTGGTGATGGAGATCCCCGGCAGGGTCGTCGGCATATAGAGGAGGTCTCCTTCGTAAAGGGGCGGCATGAATTCTCCACCGATTTTCTCCAGGGGAAAAAGGAAATCCACAGAAGATGCAATCTTCTTTAAAAATGGAGAATCCAGCCTGTTCACCACCAGCCGGTTGTAAGGTAAAATCGTCATGACACAGAGGACCGCCACCAGGATCGTGGTCTTTCTGTGCTCCAGCACAAAGGTGATAAAAGGGCGGTAGAGCCAGAACAGAAACCGATTGAGGGGGTTTTTCTCTTCTTTAGAGACCTGCTGGGGCCAGAGCACAATAAAGACCAGCATGGCCCCTAGCAGGCTGACAAGCACATAGGAGCTTCCGCTCCCCCATGAGAAAAGAATGAGGCCGATCCAGAAGAGTGGAAAGGCCGAAAGCGCTGCAGCCAGCGACACAGTCCGCTGTTTCCTGACCGTCCATTCCGCGGGGAGCAGAGTGGTCTGCACAAAATAGCCCATCATCACCGGGACCAGGGTGACCGCAAGCAAGGCCGAAGCGGCCATGGCGTAGGTCTTAGTATAGGCCAGGGGTTTGAACAGCCTTCCTTCCTGGGCCTGCAATGCAAAAATAGGCAGAAAAGAGAGGGTGATGATGAGCAGGGAAAAGAAGAGGGCCGGGCCCACCTGTTTGGAGGCATCCAGGATGATCTGCCAATGGTCCTTGGTGTCCCCGTATTTTTCCATCTGTTTATGTGCATTTTCTATCATCACGATAGACGCATCCACCATGGCCCCGATGGCGATGGCAATCCCCCCCAGGGACATGATATTGGCATTCAATCCCTGCTTTTGCATGATAATAAAGGCGATCAGGATTCCCATGGGGAGCGTAAACACGGCCACAAAGGCGGACCGGAAATGGAGGAGGAAAATCACGCAGATCAGGGCCACCACCAGGAGTTCCTCCACCAGCTTCTCTTTGAGGTTGTCCACAGCCCGCTGGATTAACCCGGATCGGTCGTAGACCGGCACAATCTCCACACCCTCGGGCAGACCGGTCTTGAGCTGTTCAAGTTTCTCTTTGAGCCGCTCAATGGTGGTGAGGGCATTCTCACCATAGCGCATGACCACGATTCCTCCGGCAGTCTCACCTTCACCATTGAGTTCCGCAGCCCCCCGTCTGAGTTCCGGACCCAAATGGACGTCGGCAATATCCCGGATCATAATGGGCGTGCCGTTGCCGTCCAAGCCCACCGGGGTGTTCTTCACGTCGTCGACAGACTTGATATATCCGAGGCCCCGGACCATGAACTCGGTCTCGGCCATCTCAAAGAGTCTCCCGCCCACATCGTTGTTGGAGCGCTGGATCGCCTCTTTCACCTTGGACAGCGGGATGCTGTGGGCGACGAGCTTGTTGGGGTCTACCTCGATCTGGTACTGCTTAACGAATCCACCGATGGAAGCCACCTCGGCAACCCCGGGGACCGCCGCCAACTCATACCGCAGGTACCAGTCCTGAATACTCCGAAGCTGAGCCAGGTCGTGGCCGCCGGTCTTGTCCACCAGGGCATACTCGTATATCCATCCCACTCCTGTGGCGTCGGGGCCGAGGGAGGGGGTGACGCCTCGGGGAAGGCGCCCGGAGGCGTAGTTCAGTGACTCCAGAACGCGGCTTCGTGCCCAGTAGATATCGGTCCCGTCTTCGAAGATGATGTAGACAAAGGAGAACCCGAAGAAAGAATAACCCCGGACCACCCTGGCATAGGGCACGGCCAGCATGGCCGTGGTCAGGGGATAGGTGACCTGGTCCTCCACCACCTGGGGCGCCTGGCCCGGGTATTCTGTGAAGACGATGACCTGTACGTCCGAAAGGTCGGGGATCGCATCGAGGGGCGTGTTCCTGACAGCATAGATCCCCCAGAAGAGCAAGAAGAGCGTTCCCAGGATCACCAGAAATCGATTGTTGATGGAGTATTCTATTATTTTCTCTAACATGGATTTATCCTTTTGGCCGCATCGCCCGATCATTTCATGGAGAAGAATAGGGTGCCCGGGCGTCTAGTAATCGACTTCGGTGCCGCAGGTCAACATGGATTGGCCATAATAGGGGTTCTCAACGGCACCCCCTTTCTGAATCCACGCCTCCTTGACCATGGGGCAGTGGAATATCATGAGCCCCCGGGTTTTGGAACCCGCCGTATCTGCGGTCTTCACATAGATGGTCAGGGCCCGGCTGAGCTTCTTGAACCCCTCCCGCACCGTCTCCATATCGCCGGACAGCAACTCCGGTGCCGAATCGGTGATCCCGGCGATGACCTGATGCAGAGCGTGTTCCTTGTCCAATCCCTTCACCCGCTCCGAGAGGTTTGATATTTCGACGACCGCAGGCTGAATCCCCTCGAGGGAATCGTCTTTCAGTTGCTGGTGTATCCCGAGATAGGCGTCGAGGATACGGCCCATGGCGGCCCGAAGCTCTGGGGAAAGAGGCGCCATGACCGGGGAAGCTGCTCCTTCGGGCCCCCCGTTTCCACCTGGTTCCATCGCCTTCTGTGTCAGACCCTTGTCGCCGTCCGTGTTAGCCCGTCTGATCTTGAGCATCTTGTTGATGGCTTCTTTGAGCTTGCTCTCCGAGTCGATGAGAAACTGGGCGGAAGTTACCACCTGCTCCCCTTCTTCCAGACCTGTAAGGATCTGGATATACCCCTCCCCTTCGGCGCCGAGCTGAACCTCCCGGGGGAAGAACTCTCCCCCTCCCTTCATAACGATGACCGTGTCTCGTTCACCGGACCGTAGGACCGCTTCCACCGGGACCACAAGCGTGGCGTCGGCAACGGGTGCACGTATGGTCACGTTGGTGTACATGCCGGGTTTCAGGTCGAGAGCCGTGTTGTCAAACGCCATTCGCACCTTCACGGTTCGGGTCTCCTTCTCGAGAAAGGGGTAGATAAAGGTGATTTTGCCGTCAAAAGTTTTTCCCTTGAGATAGGAGAGACTCATCTTCGCTTCCTGCCCGACCTGGATCCAGGGGAGTTCGTATTCGTAAATGTCCGCGTAGACCCAGACATGGGAGATGTTGGCGATGGTATAGAGATTCATCCCGGGCTCGACGAACATCCCCTCCTGGACCCGCTTTTCCGTTACCACGCCCTGGGCGGGAGAGTAAAGCGTCACCGTCTTTCGGACCTCTCCCCGCCTTTCGAGTTCGGCGATCTGCCGGGCTGTCATGTCCCAGAGTTCCAGCCGTTTCCGTGCCGACGACAGGAGCGAATCGGCTCCCCCGCTGACAGAGGGGAGCGTACTTTCGCCGAGAGATCTTTTGTATTTAAGGGCCAAGAGGTACTCTTCCTGGCTGGAAACGAGTTCGGGGCTGTAGATGGAGAGGAGGGGGGCCCCCTTGCCGACCTGCTGGCCCGTAAAATCGACAAAGAGGCGTTCCACCCATCCCTTGATCTTGGTGTGGATGTGCTCCACCCGTCTTTCGTCGTAATCGACCCGTCCCACGGTTCGGATTTCTCTGGAGAGGTTTCTTCTCTCCACGGGAGCCGTCCGCACCCCCATATTCTGAACGGTTACGGGATCGATCCGGATCGCTCCCGGTTCCGATTCAAACGCCTCCTCCCCGTAGACGGGAATCAGGTCCATGCCCATGGGCGATGTCCCCGGTTCGTCCCGGATGTAGGTGGGATCCATGGGCGCCTGCCAGTAGAGGATCTTTCGATCTTTCTTCTCGCCTCTTTCTCCCCGGTCTTCGGCATCTTTCAAGGGAACCAGACTCATGCCGCAGATCGGGCAGTCCCCGGGCTGTTCGGAGAGATACTGGGGGTGCATGGGGCAGGTGTAAAGGCTCTCTTCCGACTCTCCCCTTTGCACCGTTTCGTGGAGATGGCCCCCGTGACGAGAGGGCGACATCCGGCCGAACCAGTAACCCGCAGTGACGCCCAATGCCACGATGATCATGATTGAAATTGTCTTCTTTCTCTTCATGACAGTTCCTTATTGGATGAAGCTTCAGTCGATCAATCAGCGCTGAAAGCTCAGAAAAGCCTCTGGTCTACAATGGCCTCCAATGCGGCCAGCTGCTTTTCGTAATCGGTCAGTGTGCGATAGTAATCGAGCTCAAACTTGAGAAGGGTCAACTGGTTATCCACCAGGGTGAGAAAGTCAACCTTCCCTACCTGGTACCCCGCGATGGCCGACTCCAGGGACTGCCTGGCCTGGGGAAGAAAACCCGACTCATAGAGGTGAATAAGCGCCTGCCCCTTCTCGATCTGGGCAAAGGTATCCTGCAGTTGAAAGAGTATTTCATTCCTCATGTCGGCATACCTGGCCCGGGCGTCGGCGAGGCTTGATTCGGACTCCAGAATTGCGTACTTCTGCTTCTTGCCGTAGTAGAGTGGGAGGTTGACGGTCACGAAAGCGCTGAACCAGTCGTCGCCCTTGAACGTGTCTCCCGACTCTCGCTGCTTGTAGGTCAGGGCGAGATTGAAATCGGGGTAGATCTGCCTTCTTGAAAAAGCCACGGCCGATTCATGACTTTCGATCACCCGGTTCATGGCCTCCAGGGGACGGCTCTGGTTTTTCGCCATATCCTGAAGCGCCTCCAGCGTCTTGTTGAATGGGGTCGCGACCAGTTCGCCGGTGCCGGCGATGGGACTCCCCGGGGGGCTGTTGATGAGCCTGTTGATCCGGGCCATGGCGGTCTCTTTCTGCTGTCCCAGAACAATCAACTCATTCTCGATTTTGGAGAGTTCCACCTGGGCTTTCAAGACATCCTGCTGAAGGCCGGTACCTACGGCATATTTTGTCGCGGCCACCTCCGTCAATCCCTGGAGCAGTTTCCGGTTCTGCTCGTTGATCTGAATCGACTTCTGAATGAAATGGATGTCGTAATAGGCCGTTTTGACCCGGCGGATAATCTCGGATACTTTGTCCCGGTAAAGCGCTTCGGTGCTGTCGGCCCCGGCCCGGGCGGCTTTCTCTTTCAGTGAACGTTTTCCCGGAAAGGGAATTCTCTGGGATAGGCCCAGCACCTTGGACGTAGGCAGAAAGGTGTCAAAGGAGGGGTCTCTGACGGGGACATTGTCGACTCCGATGGTCAGCATGGGATCGTCCAGTGCGGCGGCTTGGGGAACGGCCGCCCGGGACGCGTCCGCCCTCTTCTTCCACGCCTGAATTTCCGGATTCTGCGCGATGGCACGTTCAATCAAGCGGTTCAGGTTGAGCGGCTCCACGGCAGCCGCTTCACCCGCTTCGAAGCAAACGAGTGCCAGGATGCCGAGGAGTGCCGATCGAAAAGTTCTAGCTCCCATGAGTGACTCCTTTTCCGTCCAGGACCCGGGCCGGGATTGGGGGTCGGGCCTGATGCATTAGACACAAAAAAATTCGAAATTCCAGCAGGTTCTATCGTCAGGCAAGAAGAGCAGAGCCTAGTCCCGAACCGATGGTGTGTCAAATTACAGGTGTGGCGTGAAAGGATTGCCCTACGGTTCGGGCCAGGGTGCTTCGCCTCAAGACAGAGCGAGGCTGGTCAAGGAGACCTAGAGCAGAAAGGCGCTGTTTAGAAGATGGAGAGGAACAAATCGGGAAGCCCGTCTGGGCGGGTCGGCTCCCAATCCTTGAAACGGGATCTCAAGGGGCGTATGCTTCGAGGCGGCGATCATCGCCAGCGGATGGGGCGCACTGGAACCGCCCTTGGCGACGGCTGCATTATGGAAGTCGCTGCCGGCTGCCGATACGGTGCAGGTGCAAAGGGGGCAGGTGTCGGCCTGGCTGGACGAATCGGTCCGGCCGTTTTCGGTCTCCTCTGCCGTATTATCCGCAGTCGGCTTGCTGCAGTGGCAGCTCATCGGGTTCGATGAGGTGTCCCCCTGTCCCACCGGGGCGCCGTGGTCATCCAGACAGGCACAAAAGGCAGGACTGAGATTAAGGATGAGCAGCATGCCCATGGCCGCGGCAAGCCAGCGCATCCACAATGTTTTTCTATATTTCAGCGTTAACCGAGACATAAGGTAAAAATACCAGAAGGCCGCACCTGTGTCAAGTTTTCGGCGGCTGAGCTCGCTCCCGGGCGACATTAGGGAGCCACTGACAGATTTTTCTCTTTATGGTATAGTCGGATTCTAATTCGTTGAGATTAGGAGGGAAAATTTATGTGGAATTACTCTGAAAAACTGATGGACCATTTTCTTCACCCCCGGAACGCCGGTGAAGTGGAGAACGCGAATGCTGTTGGTGAAGTGGGGAGCCTAACCTGCGGGGACGCCCTCCGACTGACCCTCAAGGTCGACGACCAGGAACGGATTACCGAGGCCAAGTTCCAGACCTTCGGATGCGGCAGCGCCATTGCTTCGTCTTCGGTTTTAACGGAAATGGTCATGGGCATGACACTGGAGGAGGCGTCTAGAATCACCAACAAGGAGATCGCCGATTCTCTCGACGGGCTCCCGCCGGAAAAGATGCACTGTTCGGTGATGGGCATGGAGGCCCTGGAGGCTGCGATCAACAATTATCGTGGTATTTCGGTGCCCGAAGAGGTGGTGGAAGGGGAGATCGTCTGCAAGTGCTTTGGTGTGACAGACGTGAAAATCGAACGGGTGATCCGGGAAAACAATCTTCTCACCGTGGAAGACGTGACCCATTACTGCAAGGCCGGCGGCGGCTGCGAAGAATGCCGTCCGGCAATCGGTAAGATCATCGAGCAGGTTCAGGGGGAAAAAGCGGTGCACGCGGGTGCCGGAGAGAAGAAGAAGCCGTCCCGGCAGCTGACCAACATTCAGAAGATGAATCTGATCATGGAGACCATTGAGCGGGAGATACGGCCGCTGCTCAATGCCGATGGCGGGGATATTGAGCTCATCGACATTGATGGCAACCGGGTTCTGGTGGCCCTGCGGGGAAGCTGTGCCGGATGCGTGGCCTCATCTTTTACGCTGAAATCGGGCGTGGAAGCAAAACTGCGGGAATTTGTCTCCGATGAACTCGTTGTGGAAGAGGTGGAAAAATGAAAACAGTCTATGCGGACAACAATGCCACCACCCGGGTGGATCCGGAAGTGCTCGAGGAGATGCTCCCTTATTTTTCAGAGCTTTACGGCAACCCTTCCAGTATGCACAGCTTTGGGGGACAAGTGGCCGGAGCCCTTGATGAGGCCCGGGAACGGGTGGCCAAACTCATCGGCGCCCACCCTAAAGAGATCCTCTTTACCAGCTGCGGCACCGAGAGTGACAGCACGGCCATCCTCGGTACGCTCCACTCCTATCCCGAAAAACACCACATTGTGACGACCCGGGTGGAGCACCCCGCCGTGTTGACCTTGTGCGAACATCTGCGCAAGGAAGGGTACAGTGTAACCGAAGTTCCGGTGGACCACGAGGGGCGGATCGATCTGGACCAGCTGCGGGACGCTATTACGCCCTACACCGCGGTGGTGTCGGTGATGTACGGCAACAATGAAACGGGGGTGCTTTTCCCGGTGGAAGAAATAGCCCGTATCGTGAAGGAAAAGGAGTCGGTCTTTCATTCCGATGCGGTACAGGCCGTGGGAAAGATACCGATCAATATGGCCGA
>CAYUBU010000056.1:0-11973 GCA_964443105.1 uncultured Nitrospirota bacterium | reverse complement strand
CGGAGGGCGGGCACGGGTCAAGGGGGTCCGGGTTGCCGGAAAAACGGGGACGGCTCAGGTGGTGCGAATGAAACAGGATGAGCTCCCGGGCAAGGAGGTTCCGGAAAAATTCCGGGACCACGCCCTCTTCGCCGCCTTTGCCCCTGTGGACAACCCGGAGATCGTCGTCGCCGTCGTCGTCGAGCATGGCGGCCACGGCGGTTCCGCCGCGGCTCCCATCGCCGGCGAGGTCCTGAAGACTTACTTCAAGAAAACCGGCCGGTCAGTGGAGATCGCGGAGAAAAAGGCAAGAACCCTGGGCCCCGCCACCGGGGAGTAGGGGCCGGCACCGGACGATCGGAGAATAACGTGTTAGACCGACGACTCATATCCAATTTTGATTTCGGCTTGCTCTTCCTGGCGGTTCTCTTCGCCTTCATCGGAGAAGGGGCTATCTACAGCGCCTCCCATTTCGCAGGCGGCGAGCCCTCGGAGATCTATCTCAAGCAGCTCTACTGGATCGCCGTGGGCGTTTCCCTGCTTTTCATCACCATTGCCATCAACTATCAGACGCTCCGGAGGTATGCCTACCTTTTCTATGCGGCCTCGGTGCTTCTGCTCGTCCTGGTGGCGATCAAAGGGAAGATCGGCATGGGCGCCCAGCGGTGGCTTGAAATCGGGCCCCTGACGATCCAGCCGTCGGAGCTGATGAAGATTGCCCTCATCCTGACCCTCTCCCGCTACATTTCCGACATGCACGAACGGGGAGGGGGCACCCTGAAGCGCTATCTCGTCATGGCCGGACTGGTCGCCTTTCCCCTGGTGCTCATCCTGAAACAACCGGACCTGGGCACAACGCTCATGCTGCTGGCCATTTCCCTGACCCTGGTGTTCATTTCGGGAATGCCGGTGAAACCGCTCATCTACGCCGGCATCGCCGGCTTGACCGCAGCCCCCTTTCTTTGGCGGTTCTTGAAGGATTATCAGAAATTGAGGATACTGGTCTTTCTCAAACCGGATCTCGACCCCAGCGGCTACGGCTATCACATCACCCAGTCCAAGATCGCCATCGGTTCAGGCGAGATTTTCGGCAAGGGAATCCTGCAGGGAACCCAGAGTCAGCTGCGTTTTCTGCCGGAGCAGCATACGGATTTTATTTTCTCCGTCATCGCCGAAGAGACCGGCTTTCTGGGGACTCTGATCCTGATTCTGCTCTTCGCCTACCTCGTCTTCAAAGGGATCAATATCGCCATCAAAGCCCACGACTCCTTCGGCACCCTGATGGCCGCAGGGGTGACGACCATGATCGCCTATTACATCTTTATCAACATCGGCATGACCTCGGGTATCTTTCCCGTGGTCGGCGTACCCTTGCCCTTTATCAGCTATGGGGGGTCTCATCTGGTGACCCTCTTTATCGGGACCGGCCTGATTCTGAATGTGGGAATGCGTCGTTTTCAGGGAGGATAGACAGGCGCGGGAGGTTCTTTAACGCAATTAACGGAAGCAAAGGACAAGAAAAGCGATCACGATCCCGCCGTTGACGATGTGCTCACCGTTTTTCACCCACTGGGCCGCCGACCACCCGCCTGCTCCCGACTCATAGGGGGTCAGACGGGGCCACATGGCCCGGACATTATCCTTGTAGCGAAGAAACGTGTCGCCAAAGAGCTTCTGGAGGGTCCGTTCCTCTCTCTGGATGCTGGGAATGTAGAGCCAGACATACAGCAGGGCAAAAACAAGATAAGACCACCAGAAGCCCGATAGCACACAGAAACCGATGGCAATGAGGACGTTCCCCACATAAAGGGGGTTGCGCACGTAGGAATAAGGCCCGGTGGTGGCCAGCTCCTTGTCTTTCTTCACGTAGCCCCCTGCCCAGAACCGTATGGCCAGACCGGGGATGGTCAGCAAGCTCCCCAGGATAACCGAACCCGCCCCGGCGGGCTTTCCCGCAATCGCCAGGAGAATCAGGAAAAGAATCCCCACGAGCTGCCGGATCGCCGGCGGACGCTTGAATTTTCGCAAAACATAGTCGAAACTTTCCCCCACGGCATACCTCCTTTTGATCAATCGGGGTCACACTCTAGCACAATCGGGGCAGCATGGAAACAGAAATATGGTTTCGATAGAGAGATTGAACCCATCACTTTAGAGTCGCCGGGGAAAGGGGCTCTGGCTGTTAGAAAAAGAAAAGCGTCAGCTCCTCTTTTTCGTCCCGGGCCCTTCCTTGACCACTTTGGCCACGGCCTCCCGGAGAAGCCCCTTGAGTATATTGAAATGATGGATTTCCGGGTTCAAGGTCTCCGGCGGCTGCCGGAGGAGCCGCTCATACTCATCCAGAACCTTCCCGGCCATGGCAGATGACCGGTAACAGACTGCTTTTTTCTCCGCCGCCCTGGAAAAGGCGGCCCGCTGCTCCGGCGACTCGACAAGGGAGAGAATCCGTCGGGAAAAAAGATCCTCATCCTCATCCGTGAGATAACCGTCTACGCCGTCGGTCACCATGTCTCTCACCCCGGGGGCGTCGACGGCCACCACCGGCGTTCCCGCGGCCATGGCCTCCAGGACCACCAGCCCCTGGGTCTCGCTCTTGGAGGAAAAAACGAACAGGTCAGCCCCGGCGTAGGCAGAAACCAGTTCTTCCGGGGTCATTCTTCCGTGGAAGATCACCCGCGACTCGATCCCGAGCTCCCGGGACAACGCCTTCAGGTGAGGCACCAGGTCGCCGATGCCCGCCACAAAGAAGACGAGGGTTTCGTTGCCCGACATGGCCTGAACCACGGCACGAAAAAGAAAGTTGAGGTTTTTCTCTTTCGCCAGCCGGCCCGTATGAATCAGGATCGTCTTTTCCGGTCCGATCTTGAAGGTCTCTCTGAGCCAGCGCCGGTCGGGATCTCGATAGGGGGCGAGGTTCACCCCCGTGGGGATAACCTCGATCCGGCTGGTCACTTTGCGGTCAATCAAAACCTGACGGATGTCACTGCTCGGCGCCACCACCAGGTCACAGAGGTTGCAGAATGAGGTGCACACGTTGATGATCCATCGTTTCACCAGGTCCGAATCGATGGGCGCGTAGTGGGAATACTGATCGTATTGGGTGTGATAGGTCAGCACGATCGGGATGTTCCGGTTCTTCCCCAGATGCATCCCCATCTCCCCCAGAAAAAAGGGGTGCTGCACGTGCACCAGATGGGGATTGAAATCGGCCATGATGGATCGGACTTTGACGGAGTATGGGAGGGGCAGGGAAAAGTCGGTATGATTGAACCGGGGGATAGACGGCACCCGGTAGATCCAGCTTTCCCTCTCTTCATACCCTTCGAACCGGGGGGCAAACAGCCGCACCTCATGCCCCCGGGCGTGAAACTCCTGGATGAGGGTTTCAACGGAGCGGGTGACGCCGCCCATGAAGGGTTTGTAGTTATTGGTGAAGATCGCGATTCTCATGACACGGCCTGTTCCCGCCGGGCCCGGACTTCCACGTGACTGGTTCCTACCGGGATGACGAGACGATTCTGCAGGACCTCGATGGGGCCGCCGTCTCCCTGGGCCCGATCCACCGGGAAGGGGAGGTGCCAGTCGATCCGGGAGAGGGAGGGCGCAAACTCCCCCTCCAAGTGGAGGTCGATCTTGTCAACGGCCGAGTCGATCCGGAAATTGAAGGGCCCAAAAAAGGTGGGGGCCCGCTCGACGGCTATGGACTGGCCGGCCTGTGCCCAGTTCCGGGGAAAGATCGGCGTCAACACAAGCCGGTCCTCCTCCTCAAAGAAAAGAAGGTTGCGCACCAGGAGCACCAGCTCCGCCGCCGCCCAGCCGTGGTGTCCGTCCCCCATGCAGCCGCCGCCGGTGTGGGGATGGATGGCCTCGGGCCAGGTATAGGTGGGTGTCGCGACCTTGAGAAGATACGCGATGAGCGGCCAGGCCTCATGGCTTCGGCCGTAAATGTAGCACTGGGCGATATGGGCCGTCAGGTAGGGATTGACCCCGGAGTGAACCATGTTCTGAAAGAATCCGTCTTCATAAAAACTGCACTTTCTCAGGTAGGCCACCGTATTCATCATCGCCTCATCGTCTGCCGGCAGCAGGCGGAGCGGGTAGAGGCCGGCTATCGACCCGATGGCACCGGCATCCATGCGGCGATACGGGGAGGCCGGCAGAATCCGTGTCCCCAGCCTTTGGAACACGAGATCCAAAGATCGTCTCACGTCGGCCCAGAACTCCCGGTAGAGCCCCTCAAAACGGATCGCTTCCTTTTCCCGACCCAGAACTCGGGCCGCCTCAATCCCGTCCCGCATCCCCGCGAGAGACCAGAAATCATCCCAGTAATAGTAATCGTTGGGGCCGAGGTGCTCTGCGGAGAGCCCGGCAGGCAAGAGCCCCTTTTCGGGCCCCAGGGCGAAAGCGGTCTTTTTCCGCTTTCTGTAGATCCAGCCGATCCCCTTGCGAATGGAGGGATAGACGGCCTCCAGGAGCGACCGGTCTTTCGTGAGGCGGTAATGCTCCATGAGGGTCCAGATCGCCTCACCGTTGGCATCCCATTCTCCGTTCTGGGAGATAAAGAAACCGTCTTTTCTCTGGCGCTTCGGGTAGGTGATGAGCTTTTCCCGGGCCGCCGCGCCGTAGCCGAGTTTGTCCAGCGCATTAATCAGGAAAGCGGCATCTCGAAACCAGAAGCGGTGATAGGTCAGGGGGCCCGGCGTAATGATATCTCCATCATCAAAGAGATGGAGGAAGGCCTTGTTGGCCTTGAAGCAGGCTGACAGCGTCTCGTCGGGGAGAGTGACCGACATTCCCCGGGAGAGAATCTCTTCCCACCCGGCAATGACCGCCTCTTTTCCCCGGACCAGGTCTGCCTGCAGGAAGGCGGCGGCCGTCCCCTCTTTCACCTTGGTCGGTGACGTGGTGCAGACGACACCGTACTCCTTGACCGCCCCGGGCGCCAGGGAGAGGGGGTACTCAAAGAGTGACGTGGCCATGCCTGCCTCACAGTCGAGGGCATTGCAGGTCTCCATTTCAGGGAGAATAATCGAAACGTCGCCGAGCCGCTGATCGGAACAGGAGACCTGGGATGGTTTTTCATGAAAGGCCAGCGCCAAGGCGTTGTTCACCTTGAGGCACCCTGCCTCGTCGTAGACGAGTTGGTGGATAAGGCTCATCCCTTCCGGGTTGTAAGGTCGCACGGAGAAATAGACCCGGGCGTCGATGGTTTCCGCTGAGACGTTCTCGATCCGGGCCTGCTCTACCACCGCCTCCCGACCGCCGATACGCTGCCCCCAGGCTTCCTGGGTGACCTGCAGCCCCGCCTCTGTATACCGGGTCACCACGATAGGGAGCCCGTCATTGAGATGCTGGTCCACCCCCTCCAGTTGGGAGGGTGCCAGAAGGCGCCCCTCGGTATGGATCCACAGGTCCAGCGACCAGCCGTCAAACCAGGGCGTCAACAGCCCTCTTGGATCGACGACCGGCTCCACCTTCCCGCCCAGAACCCCCACGGCCGTCCAGTTCCGGTGTGTCTGGTTCACGTGGGTCAGGTTCATGGCTCTCGGAATAAAGCTGGGGCTTTTCGGATCGAATTGCTGCTCTATCCAGTAGGGCCAGACCCAGTCGAGGTTGATCTGAACGGAGTGAAAGTTCATGAACCCCCGCAGGTGCATCTTGACCCCCGACGGGAAAAGCTCCATGGGAAAGGCGACCTCCGCCGGATGTCCCACCTTCTCCAGGGCGTAGAGAAACCGCAGGGCGCCCTTCAGGCGGAGCCGGGAGACGATTCGGTTGAGGATAAATCGTTGAATCCACATGGCCGACGATTATACCCCAGGATCGGGGGATTGGCGATTATTCACGTACGCCTGGGCCTGGGCGTTGAGTTCCACGAGGCGGTTTTCCAGTCTCTGGCAGAGTTTCTCCAGGCGCGCCGGATCGGCATCCCCCGACACGGACATGGGCTCGCCCACGAGTATCACCGCCCGGGTAAAGGGAAGGGGAATGGTGTAACGATCCCACCGTTTCTTGGAGACCAGCTTCCACGCCGAGGCCGTGGCCACCGGAACGATCGGTTTGCCTGTCTTCTGGGCGAGAACCAGCGCGCCGTGTTTGACCTTGTGATAGGGGCCCAGGGGTCCATCAACGGCAAGAGCGGCATCGTACCCCCTTCGAACCTCGGCGATCATCCGGTCCAGGGCAACCTGACTCCCCCTGCGGTCCGGTAGCTTGCACGGGCGGTACCGAAAGAGCGCGATGATTTCGGCAAGATAGTCCCCCCGCCGGGATTCGGTGGTAAAGATACAGGCCTCCCGTCCTTTGAAATGGGGAAAGAGGAGCAGGTAGTCCCCGTGGAAGAAGCAGATGACAGCCTGCTCGCCGCGGCCCCACAGATCGTCGAGGTGCTCCGCTCCGAGCACACGGAGTCGGGCGCTCTTGTAGAGCGCCGAGAGACCGACAAAATAGAGTCGGGCCACAAGTCGTGACAGAATTTGTCTCATGATGAGCCGGTCCTTACATACTGGTCTGCCCCGCGGTGAAGGAGACTCGGGGCGCCGGCCGCCCTTACCGAATCCCCGATGATCCGCCTCGCCCTGGTGGGAGATCCGACGGCTCCTCCGCGCCCGAGCCTGGTCCATTCATTCCGGCCCACCCCTCTAGCCCGGACATCGCATGAGTAAATCTATTGCGAGGCCGGACAAGCGGCCGTATGCGCCCTCTCGTGACGATCACTCATGCAATATCCGGGCTGGGCCCCGGGCTTCTCTCCAAAGGGACCTCGACAGCGTCCATAACAGACAATATAGACGGGGCTCTGGTATTGAGCAAGAGGGCCTGGCGGCGAAAGTGCGGCGCCGCAGCCTACGGCCAGGTTGTGTTGAGGGTTGAAAAAAACCTGGCGGGGCGACTGCCCCGCCAGTCCTGAAAACAGGGAGGTTGCTTATTGACCGGTCTTGAGGGATCCTTTGTGGAGGGGGGTGATCTTGAGTTCCCCTTTATCGGGCTGCTGGGCACTCTTCATTTCGCACTTGCCTTCAAAAATCACGCCGTCTTCGATCACGATGGTGGGTGTCTGAATGTTCCCCCGCAGTTCCGCGGGGGCAAAAAACTCGGCCCGGTACTTCACGGTGATGTTGCCCCGGATCTTGCCCCGGGAGATGAGCCGCCCCACATCAATGTCGGCATTGATCTCTGCCTCCTCTCCGATGATGAGGGTATCCTTGGCGATAATTTCACCTTCCACCTTCCCGTCTATTTTGACCGTTCCCTCGTATGTGAGCACCCCTTTGAAGGAGGTCTCCTTGCCCAGGATGGTGTTAATGTCTCCTGTCACGGAAGGTGAAGGCCGCCCCGTTGAGGTTTTGCCCGGGCCGCCCAGGTTTTCGAATGTCTTCTTGATGCTCATATCGCCTCCTTGGATATTAGAACTGCACCGATCCCCTAAGCATGCCAATCAGCCGTTCCCGTTCTTTTTGAGAATAGTATTCGATTTCAATCTTCCCTTTTCCCTGGCGGTCCCGAAGCCGCACCTTGGTTCCGAGACTCTTCTTCAACTCTTCCTCCACGGCAACCAGATGGATGTCCCGCACACCCTTGGCAGGCCGCGCCCGCTTCCGGCCGGCAGAGAGGGCACCCACCAGCTTTTCAGCCTCCCGCACCGAAAGGCCTTTTTGTATCATCTCCCGGGCCGCCGCCACCTGTTGCGGCCCATTTGTCAGCGACAGGAGGGCCTTGGCATGACCGGTGGAGAGCTTCTCTTCCCGGATGTACCCCTGAACCTCCTCGGGCAGGGTGAGAAGCCGAAGGATATTGGCCACGGAGGAACGGTTCTTGCCTACTTTGGCAGCGGTCTCCTCCTGAGTCAGCCCAAACACCTTGATGAGCCGGTCATAGGCCTCGGCCGATTCCATGGCATTGAGATTTTCCCTCTGGATGTTCTCAATGAGCGCCAGCTCCAGGGAGTCCTGGTCCGAAACTTTCCGGACCATTGCCGGGATGTTGGAAATCCCGGCCTGCTGCGCGGCGCGCCAACGCCGCTCGCCGGCGATCAGCTCAAAGCCGCCTTGACTCTCCCGCACCAGGATCGGCTGAAGCACACCCCGGCCCTTTACGGACCGGACGAGATCTTCCATGCCCGCGGGGTCAAAATCTTTTCGAGGCTGGTGCCGGTTGGGCGTGATGCGGTGAAGGGGAATCGTACGGACCCGACCCCCTCCTCCTGCAAGCTCGGCGGCCGATACCTCTTTATCCCGAATAAGGGCTGATAGCCCTTTGCCCAGTACTTTTCTCGACATGTTCAATCAGTTCCTTTGCCAGTTCCAGATAGCTCTGGGCTCCCTTGGAGCGAATATCGTATAACAGCACCGGCATCCCGTAGCTCGGCGATTCGCCAAGCCGGACGTTTCTCGGTACAACGGTTTGAAACACCAGATCTTTGAAATGGTTCCGCACCTCCTCGGCCACTTGAGACGAAAGATTGTTGCGGATATCAAACATGGTCAGAAGAATCCCCTCAATAGAGAGGGTGGGATTGAGGTTCTCACGCACCAGGTCGATGGTGGCGATGAGATGGGAGAGGCCTTCTAGGGCGTAGTACTCACACTGGAGGGGCACCAGGACCCGGTCGGCCGCAGTGAGGGCATTGACGGTGAGCAGACCGAGGGAAGGAGGACAATCGATGAGAATATAATCGTACTCCCCGCGCAGCGGATCCAGGGCCTCCTTCAGGAGAAACTCCCGGTTCTCCACCTCCACCAGCTCGATCTCAGCGCCGGCCAGGGCCATGGACGAGGGGATCAGGTCCACATTGGGCACAGGGGTCGACTGCACCACCTGGCGGGGGTCGATCCCCTGGAACAGGTCGTAGACACTGTGAACCAGAGACTCCCGTTCCACACCGTAACCGCTGGTCCCGTTCCCCTGGGGATCCACATCGACGAGCAATACGGTCTTTTCCATGACGCCCAGGGAAGCCCCGAGATTGACCGCTGTGGTGGTCTTGCCCACCCCGCCTTTCTGGTTCGCTATGGCGCAAATCATAAAGTATCGCTATATAAAAAGTGGGTTGCTGCAAAGAAACCCAGGTTGCCGAAAAGCCCGTAAGCCATTGTTTTAAAAGGGCTATTTTCCTTTGTGGCGAAGCCTTCCTCCCAGGAGGCTGTTCTTAAATTATCACAGAATCGGGCCGTTGAAAAGAGAAAAGTCGTGGAGGACGCCCGATTGTTCCACGTGGAACAATCGGGCTTAGCCCTTTATTTTTCCGATAATTACGGCGTATTGATCGCCCCGGCACAGCAGACGGCGAAGGGGGGGGTGACCGTCGGGCACGCTACCCACTCTGAACCCGGGCCGCCTCGACCCGGGCCATCTCCCCAGAGACGCCGGGACCCTTTTGTAAGTAGACGGCCTACGAATGTTCCACGTGGAACAGTCGGCCTTAGCCCTTTATTTTTCCGATAATTACGGCGTATCGATCACTCCGGCACAGCAGACGGCGAGGGGGGAGTGACCGTCGGGCACGCTACCCACTCTGAACCCGGACCGCCTCGACCCGGGCCATCTCCCCAGAGACGCCGCGGCGCCTTTGTAAGTAGACGGCCTAAGAATGTTCCACGTGGAACAATTGAACTTAGCCCTTAATTTTTCCGATAATTATGGCGTATCGATCGCCACGGGCACCGGGGACGGCGAGGGGGCTGACCGCCCGGCAACCCAACCCCATTTGACGCAGGTCCGGCTCAACCCGGGCCATCTCCTGGGAGACACCGGGGCCCTTTTGAAAGATGTACAGGCCGTCCTCACCCAGGAGCGGCAGCGTCCAGCGGCAGACACGCTCCATGCTCGCCACGGCGCGGCTGAGGATGCGATCAAAATGGCGGTTCGCCTTGGCGCCATAGGCGGCAGCCCTGTCGGTCACCACCTCAACGCCCTGGAGTTCCAAGAGGCGCGCCACGTGCCGGAGGAAGTTGGAGCGCTTTCGGGAAGACTCGAGCAGCACCATTTCCAGGGAGGGTTCCATCACCCCCAGGGGAATGCCCGGAAACCCGGCACCGCTGCCGACGTCTAGGACGGCCAGATTCGGGGCGAATAGGCCGGTCTGGAGAAGGGAGAGGGAATCCAGGTAGTGGTAGATCTCGATGCTCTTCCGGTCCCGGTGTGCCGTCAGATTGATCTTGCCGGTCCATTCCAGAAGTTCCCGGGTGTAGATGTCAAAGGCCCGGAGTTGATTTTCCTGGATGGAAATTGCCAGAACATCCAGACCGCTTTTCAGGAGGTCTCTATTCTCGTTCAACTCTTCTTCCACGATTCTTGAGGAAAATCAACAGGATGGAAATGGCGGCGGGAGTAACACCGGAGATTCTTGAGGCCTGGCCCACCGAGAGAGGCCTCACCCGGTCGAGCTTCTCAACGACCTCCCGGGAAAGGCTCTGGATCTTTCTGTAATCGATCTCCTCCGGGATCCTGACGTCTTCCAGTTCTTCATAGCGGCGCACCTGGTCGGCTTGCCTCCGGATAAAGCCGTCATATCGGGCTTCCCGCTCAATAAGGAGCCCCACTTCACGGGAAAGATCCCCCCGCACCGGATCCAGGGGGGCGAGCCGGGCATAACTCATTTCGGGACGCTTGATCAGCTGGTACAGGGTGGTCTTATTCTTCACCGGGGCGCTCTCGAGGTGCGCCAGGGTATCATTGACCTTGGCCGTCGGATAGACGTCTGTCTTCCGGAGGCGGTCTATTTCTTCCTCAAAAGCCGCCTTTTTCGCCCTGAAGACCTCATATTCTCTTTCCGGAACCAGTCCGGCCCGGTAGCCCTTTGCCCTTAACCTCATATCGGCGTTGTCGTGGCGAAGGAGGAGGCGGTGCTCCGCCCGGGAGGTAAACATGCGGTACGGCTCCTTTGTCCCCAATGTGACGAGATCATCAATGAGAACGGCAATGTAGGCTTCTGACCGGGGAAGAACCAGCGGTTCTTCTCCCCGAAGCCTGAGGACCGCATTGATTCCCGTCATGAGCCCCTGGGCCGCAGCCTCTTCATACCCCGAGGTCCCGTTGATCTGACCCGCATGATACAGGCCTCGAACTTTCTTGGTTTCAAGAGACGGAAAGAGCTGGGTGGGCGGCACAAAGTCGTATTCCACTGCGTAGCCGGCCCGCATGATCTGAGCATCTTCCAAACCCCGGATGCTTCGAACGAGCCGGGTCTGGACGTCGAGAGGGAGACTGGTCGATATGCCGTTAGCATAGATCTCTTCCGTTTCGAGACCTTCGGGCTCTAGAAAGATCTGATGACTCTTTTTGTCGGGAAAACGGACCACCTTGTCTTCGATGGATGGGCAGTAGCGGGGGCCCACCCCTTTAATCTTGCCGCTGAACAAGGGGGAGCGGTCGAGATTCTGCCGGATGATGTCATGGGTCTCTTCGTTGGTGTGGGTAATATAGCAGGGAACCTGGTTCCGAACGATTTTGGGTGTTGAAAACGAAAAGGGCTGGGGCCGGGGGTCACCGTCCTGAGGTATGAGCCGCTGAAAATCGATGGATCTGGCATGGAGCCTGGGCGGCGTGCCGGTTTTGAGCCGCCCGATTTCGAAACCGTGGCACCGAAGATCGTCGGAAAGCTCCGTGGCCGGAGGCTCGCCGGCCCGCCCGCCGGGAAAAGAGGACAACCCGACGTGGATCCGCCCCTTCAAAAAGGTGCCGGTGGTCAGGATCACAGCATTCGCCCCATAGCGGCAGCCCAGATCGGTCTCCACGCCCTGGACGAGGCCACGGGAGACCAGCAAACGCCGGACCGATCCCTGCTGCACGATAAGGTTCTCCTGGCTTTCGATCACCGATTTCATTCTCAGGCGGTACCGCTGTTTGTCGGCCTGGGCGCGGGGAGCTTGAACAGCGGGTCCCTTTCGGGTATTGAGGAGGCGAAACTGAATCCCCGTTTCGTCAATGGCTTTGCCCATCTCGCCGCCCA
The DNA here is from genome assembly GCA_964443105.1 of uncultured Nitrospirota bacterium. Classification (GTDB taxonomy): domain Bacteria; phylum CG2-30-53-67; class CG2-30-53-67; order CG2-30-53-67; family CG2-30-53-67; genus CAYUBU01. The sequence continues at coordinate 44 of CAYUBU010000056.1, read as the reverse complement.
GGGCATCGATTTCCCGAACCAGGTGCCCCTTGGCCAGCCCGCCG
>CAYUBU010000055.1:0-7476 GCA_964443105.1 uncultured Nitrospirota bacterium | reverse complement strand
CCGGAGGGCCCGGTTCAAAGCGATATCATTCAGGATGGATGGGGGGAAACCATGATGGTAGATCGAAGTGCTTTGCATTGTGCGGTACTGTTCACTGCTCTCCTTTTGACTATCACCCTCGCCCCCAGGGTCTGGGCTGAGGAGTGCCAGGGATGGGCCCGGGTCGTTTCCGTGGAGGGAGATGTCCAGGCCAGGAGACAGGGCAGTGCCGCCTGGGAAGCCGCTCCTCATGATGAGACCTACTGCCCCGGCGACATGATTCGGGTGGGAGCCCAAAGCCGGGCGGCCCTTGTCTTGAGCAGCGAAACCATCATCCGTCTCGACCAGCACACCACCGTCACCCTGATGGCTCCGGAGAAGGCGGAATGGTCGTTGATCGATCTTCTCACCGGCGCCGTCCACTTCATCAGCCGTGTCCCCAGAACGCTGAAGGTGATCACACCCTACGTCAACGCCGCAGTGGAAGGGACCGAATTTCTCGTTCAGGTGGCAGAAGGGGAGACGCTTGTCACGGTTTTTGAGGGCCAGGTCCTCGCAGACAACGGGGCGGGAGAACTCACCCTCACCAGCGGCCAGTCTGCCGCGGCCAAAGCAGGGAAGGCCCCGATGCCGAGGATTGTGGTCCGACCCCGGGAGGCTGTCCAGTGGGCCCTCTACTACCCACCCATTATCGATCTTCGACCCAATCAATATGAAGGCGCCGATCCTTCGGGGTGGAAAAGCGCGGTGAAAGCATCCATTGAACGGGTCCGGGGGGGCGACTTGACCGGGGCTTTTTCAAGCCTGAAGTCCGTTCCGGAGGAGATCCCCGATCCCCAATTCTATAATTACCGTGCAGCCCTTCTTCTCGCCGTCGGGCGGGTGAAGGAGGGGGGCAGTGACATCGGCCGATCCCTGCGTCTGGCGCCGGACAACAGCACGGCCACGGCCCTGCAAGCGATTATCGCCATGGTTCAGAACGACAAGGAGAGGGCCCGCAGTCTCGCGCAGAATGCCGTAGTGGCAGACCCCGATTCGGCCACGGCGAGAATCGCTCTCTCCTATGCCCGGCAGGCCGCCTTCGACCTTCCCGGGGCCCTGTCGGCGCTGCAGACCGCCATCCAGCTGGAGCCGGAAAACGGTCTCGCCTGGGCCCGACTGTCGGAACTGCAGCTGTCGCTGGGACGCCTGGATAACGCCTTGAACGCAGCCGAACGGGCGGTTGAGCTGAACCCCCGTCTCGCCCGGACGCAAAGCGTTCTCGGTTTTGCCTACCTGTCTCAGGTGCAGACAGCATCGGCCAAGGAAGCCTTTCAAGAAGCGATTGGCCTCGATCCCGGAGACCCGCTGCCCCGAATGGGTCTCGGCTTGGCAATGATCCGAGACGGAGGCCTGAGTGAAGGACGCCGGGAGATCGAGATCGCGACCAGCCTCGATCCGAACGACTCCCTGATCCGCAGCTACATGGGGAAGGCCTATTACGAAGAGAAACGGAACGGACTCGCCATGAGCCAATACGACATGGCCCAAGAATTGGATCCTAAGGATCCGACCCCTTTCTTTTATGATGCCATTCGTAAACAGAGTATCAACCGGCCCGTGGAAGCACTCCAGGAGATGCATCAAGCCATCGAAAAGAACGACAACCGTGCCGTCTACCGGTCGAAGCTGCTCCTCGATGAGGATCTGGCGGCCCGTAGCGCCAGTCTGGCGAGGATATACACGGATCTCGGCTTTGAACAACTGGCGTTGGTGGAAGGGTGGAAGTCGGTGAATGCCGATCCCGGCAGCTTTTCGGCACACCGGTTTCTCGCCGATGCCTATGCCGCCTTACCCCGCCACGAGATTGCCCGGGTCAGCGAACTGTTGCAGTCGCAGCTGCTGCAACCGATTAATATCAACCCCGTGCAGCCCCGGCTGGGCGAGGGAAGTCTTTTCATCCTGAACGGTGCCGGCCCCGGAGATCTCGCTTTCAACGAATTCAATCCCCTCTTCAACAGGGATCGCATTGCCCTGCAGGCAAGCGGCATCGCAGGCGGCAACGGGACACTGGGCGACGAAGTGGTCGTATCCGGTGTAGAAGGGAAGTTTTCATTTAGCGCCGGCCAATTCCATTATGAGACCGACGGGTTCCGGAAGAACAATGATCAGGACCAGGACATTTACAACATTTTTGCCCAGGTCCGTCTTTCCCACGACACAAGCGTCCAGGCGGAATACCGGCACAAGGAGCTTGACAAGGGCGATTCGAGACTCAATTTCGTTCCTGACGATTTTTCTGTTAATCTTCGTGAAACGGAAGATACCGAATCGATCCGGGTCGGTCTCTACCACAGGGTTTCACCCCGTTCGGATCTGGTGGCGTCTTATATTTACCAGGACAGCAAGACCAGCCTGGCCGATGGCCTCCCCTCCTTTTCCCTCAGCATCGACGGATCGGACGATCGGTCCAGCGGGGAGCTCCTCTACCTCTTCCGGTCGGACCGCGTCCATGTGGCTGCCGGGGGAGGGCATTTCCGGGGAGACGGCAAGAATGTCTCATCCACAGAAGTCTCCGTTCCTTTCCCGCCCTTTCTTCTGGCGTCAACCGAAGTGGACAAGAGCGAGATTCGACACACCAATCTCTTTCTTTACTCACAGGTTCATTTCACCGACAACCTGCAGCTGAGTCTCGGCGTCAGTGCCGATTTCTTCGACGGCAGCCTCGTAGATCGTGATCAGGTGAATCCCAAGGTGGGGATCATTTGGACCCCGTCCCCGGCAACCACCCTCCGGGCGGCTTTCTTCCGCGCTCTGAAAAGAACCCTCTTCACGAATCAGACACTCGAACCGACCCAGGTGGCTGGCTTCAACCAGTTCTTCGACGACGGCGAGGGAACCGAGTCGTGGCGTTACGGCCTGGCTGTGGACCACAAAGTATCGGAGAAGGTCTATATGGGCCTTGAGTTTTCGAAGCGGGACCTGGATGTCCCTTTTTCCTTCGTCCCGAATCCGCCCGCCCCCCCTGTCACGGAGATCCGGAGAGTTGACTGGCGAGAACGCCTGGGGCGCTCCTATTTCTACTGGACCCCCTGTTCGTGGCTGGCCCTCCGGGCGGCCTACCAGTACGAACGGCTGGACCGGGATGAAGCATTCACAGCGGGCATCGAGAAAGTGAGAACCTCTTCTGTTCCTTTGGGGATTCACGCCTATCACCCCTCGGGGCTGGGGTTTGTCCTGGGCGCCACGCACGTAGACCAGGAGGGGACCTTTGAAACGGGTGTCGCCCCCACCCTTGTCTCCGGAGGGGACAGGTTCTGGCTGGTGGACGCACTGCTCCGTTACCGCCTGCCGAAACGGTGGGGTCTGGTCACCCTGGGAGTCAGAAACCTCTTTGACAAGGAGTTTAAGTTCCAGGAGACCGATCCTGTGAACCCGAGATTCCAGCCGGAGCGTGTGGCATTTCTGAAAATCACGCTCGCGCCGTAGTCTTTTTTGCCGGAAGGGAGGTGGTCACCATGGTTTCGTAATCGTTGAACCGAAGAATCAGAAAGACCAAGAGCCAAAAGAGTAAACCGACTATCAGGAGGCACATCATGGCACAAACAGAGACTTATGGAACGGGTCGCGGCAAGCTGATCGTAGAAAAAACCGACGACGGAACCCGAATCTTATCGGTCAAGAACCACGCCGGTGATGAACCGGAAACGGGTGATATGACTCATCTGGGGTTGAGCATCGGGCCAGGGGGCGATCCGGCCAAGATCCAATCGGTCCGCAACGACACGGTCATCCGGACCAAAACCAACCCCACTTGCACCTGGTATTTCTTCCAGGGGAAGTGGTGGAAAGTGTGTTACTAGAGGCTGGTTGACCACCGGACGTGGTCCATCCAGAATGCCGCGTTTTCAGGATCGTTCATGTTTCAAAGAACGGAGCAGTCTGCCGGGGTGATCGGCATGCACGCGTCCCTGTGATTGCAATGTTTCAGAGGGCGAATTACGCCGCCCCGATCTCCGCATGGTAGCCCAGCTCCTGCACGGGCGCCAGCACGTCGCGGGAGCTGGGCTGCTCCAACTCGTAGGTGACGAAGAACATATGGTTCTTACGAGACAGGTGTAGCTGCGTTACGACCCCCAGTATTTCCCGGAGACGCCTGGCCAGTCTCTTCTTTTCATGGTGCCCCTGGCATGTCTGTGACATGCCAGGGGCTTTGCCAAGGGAAGAAGCCTCTCTACCACAGGCCCTCCTTTGCAGCCGTGGACCCTTTGGCCTCCCTGATTGGGATTCAGCCCTCCCACGGCTGCCGGGGAATCGGGCTTCCCTCCTTCAAGGGGGAACAGAGGCATGGGGCCGATTCTTGAGTCCGTTTCTTTTCGAACAAGCTGTGGGAGACGGGGTATCACAAAGGGAGGATTAACCCGGACATTGCATGAGAAAATCTATTACGAGGTCGGATAAGCTTCCATATGCGGCGTTGCAGAGAATTCCCTGACTTTGAAATATTCCAATATGTCTTCAGCCAGATAATTCTCTGCGCCTTGCCTATGTTGCTTCTACGGCCTCTCACCACGATCACTCATGCAATGTCCGGGTTAAAGGACGGGCTCGGGAACATCGGGCGCAGGGCTTGCGCCGTCAGTCGATGAGATGGTTCTCCATGGCGTAGAAGGTCAGTTGGGCATTGGTCTTTAAGTTCATTTTCTCCAAAATCCGGGTGCGGTAGGTGCTGATAGTCTTGACGCTCAGGGAGAGCGCTTTGGCGATCTCCGTTACCGTCGTGCCTGAGGCGAGTTTACACATCACTTCGTACTCACGATCCGACAAGCACTCGTGGGGCGCCCGGTCAGTGCCGCTATCCATATAGTCGACCAGTTTCTCCGCGAGAGACGCGGTGACATACTTCTGTCCTTTGGCAATTTTACGGATCGCCGTGATCAGCTCCTCCGGGGTACTCGCTTTGGTCAAATAGCCTGATGCCCCGGCTTTGAGGGCGCGAACGGCGTACTGCTCCTCCGAGTGCATGCTCAACATGAGGACCGGCAGGCGGGGTTTGCCGCTCCGCAGCTCCTTGAGGACATCGAGCCCCGTCATGCCGGGCATAGAAACGTCGAGGAGGGCCACATCATAGTCCTTTTCCCAGACCTTTGCCAGGGCTTCCGGCCCGCTGGCCGCTTCATCGGCTTCCACGGCCTCCGTCATCTCTCCCAGAATCTGCATCAGCCCCTGGCGGACCACAGCGTGATCGTCGGCAATGAGAACTTTCAGCATGACGGTCGCCTCCTTTCGAACAAGGGTGCCAGGCAGGCCTGCCTGGCACCCCGCGGCAAAGCAATCCCGGACTCGGGGGTCGTGAATCAGTCCCGGGGGATGGAGACCTTGATGGTTGTCCCCTCCCCTGGAGTACCCTGAATGGAGACCGAACCGCCCCAGTAATGGACCCGTTCCCGTATCCCGATGATGCCGAATGATTTGGGGTCGGCACTCTCTTCCTTGGAGATCCCCCGCCCATCGTCCCGGATGAGGATCTTGACGCACCGATCGGTCGCCTGGCAGCGCATCTCAACGCTTGTGGCTTCCGCGTGACGGGCCACGTTGGTCAAGGCTTCCTGAAAAACCCGGAAGATGGTAATGGAACGGTCCGGATCAAGCCCTTCCCATTCTCCCTCAAAGGCCAGGTCACAGCGAATCCCGGTCCGGTCCTGAAATTCCCGGGTGTGCCACTGGACGGCCTCCTGCAGACCAAGATCGTCCAGGAGTCCGGGACGGAGCTCCGAGGCGATTCTCTGCACCGATAGAATCGTCGTGTCAATGAGTCCCGACATGGTCTGGGCCTTCTGCTGAAGGACGCCGTTATCGTCAGGGAGCCGCTTTTTCATCCAGAAGACGTCCATCTTCAAGGCGGTCAAAGCCTGGGCCAGCTCATCGTGGATTTCACGGGCGATATTCTTCCGTTCCTCTTCCCGCACCGAGTGGAGGTGTGCCGTCAGATTCCGGAGCTTCTCCCTCGATTTTTGCAGCCGCTCTTCCGACGCTTTCCGCTGGCTGATATCCCGGACGATGTGAATGACTCCCTTCATCTGCCGCCTCGGCCCGAACCGGGGGAGGGCCCGGATTTCGATATGTTTGCCCAAATGGGGTTCAAAGAGCTCCACCGTGCTCGCTTGCCCGTTTCGAACGGTTTCGCAGCTGGGGCAGCCGTCGGGCGGGCAGCTGGTGCCATGGTAATAATGAAAACATTTGACCCGTTTCATGGTCAGCGGCGGGAGTTGGAGGATCTTCTGGGCCTCCGCGTTGGCATGAATGATATTGAAGTCGAGATCGTGGATGGTGACCAAATCGGTGAGAGAATAGAAAATGTCGTTCCAGTCCTTCATCGACTGGAACATGACCGATTCCAGCGTCTTCGCTTCGGGGATCTGGCGCTCTGGCTGCAACATGATCTCCCCTTCGGTCCCTGGATACGTGGACAATCGATCACCGGCGCAAACAGGACGGGCGGTGAAAGCGTCTTGCAATCTCCCTTTCCGGCCCGAATCGGCCGATTCCATTATGACCGACCATTTGGGGCAAAGAACACCTGACAAAAACGACGGTTCGATTTTCGCGCTCATTGACGGGAATATCCTCTAATAAGCCGTAAAAATTGGTGTTTGTCAAGGAGCAGATTGTCGTGGTGCCAGATGCCCGCAAAAGGCCTGTCCCTAACCTACCTCCCCATGGCGGATCTCTCTATCGGTGTTTGTCTGGTTTCCTTGTCGGTGTTTGTCCTACAAGAAGGTGCGACAGATGTGAGACCGATGCCGGCCGCGGTACGTTTCACGCAGCGTAGATGAGGTTACAACCGCCCTTCAAGAAAGTGGCGGGTGTGATATCCCAGGGTCTGGCGGGGGTCTTCAAGGAGTGCCAGCAGGTCGCGGTGGGTGTCGGCATCGATCGATTCCTCCAGGAGTTGGACCTTAAGCCCAAGCCTTTCGGCGTTGGCCATCATCCCGGCGAACACCCCCTGTCCCCCCATCTGCACCCCGTCATAGAGAGCGACAGCGGGGCGGTTCAGGGAGAGGATGTAGTACCCCCCGTCCCGGGTCGGCCCGAAGCCCATGTCATGGTCCGAGAGGAGGGCAATGGCGGCTTCCAGATGACGGGCCTCGATCTGGGGTGTATCGGTTCCGATCTGGACGATGCGGGAGTACCCCCGCCCAAAGGCGTCGGCCACGGAGTGGGCACAGCGCTCGGCGAAACTCGCTCCCGCCTGGGGCACCAGTGTACACGTTTCGGGAACAATACTCTGGAAGGCCCGCCGGCTCTCCCGGGGGGTGAAGTAGAGGTAGCAGTCGGCCCCTGAAACCTTGGAGACCGCATCCAGGGTATCCCGAATGAAGCAGAGGGAGAGCCGGGCCGCCTCCTCCGGAGACCAGGGCGGTGTCATCCGCGTTTTGACCTTCCCCGGTTTCGGCTCCTTGGCAAAGATCAATATGGCGGTGGCATTCATGGGGGCTGTCAAGAGTCTTTCGGGGC
>CAYUBU010000054.1:0-3516 GCA_964443105.1 uncultured Nitrospirota bacterium | reverse complement strand
CCTGGTCGAAGTCAACGGGCTCCGACGGGACTTCGACGGCCGGATTGTGCTGTGCTCCGGCGGTGTCCTGGAACACCTGATCACCGCCTGAAGCGGCGCACCGGCGCAAGGCCCGCTCCGCGGCCTCAATTAGAGCTCTTTTCCCCTTGCCGTCAAAGGGATAAGTGACAAGGCCTGCGCTGATGGTCAGGTTTACAGACCGCAGTCCCTGAACACCGGCAAAGAGCTGCTGCCCGATCATTTCTCGCAGGCGTTCAGCAAACAGGAGCCCTCCCCTCCGGTTCGTTTCACTTAGAATAAGAACAAAGCGATCTTTGCCATACCGGCAGACGGTGTCGATCTGGCGTACCTGGTTCATCAGAAGAGACGCAAACTCTTGAAAGGTTTTCTCTTCCGTCAGCCGTCCATATTTCTCTCCATAGTCGCGCCATCTGTCTATTTCTATCATGAGAAGCGACAGCGGTGTCGTGCGGCGATAGGCTCGGCCAATCTCTCTCTGGAGCTGTTCCTGGAGTTGGGAGAGTCCGGCCTCCGCCGGGGCGGGGTTCTTGGCAGGGAGCGTGTCCAACTGCTCAAGACCTTCGAGATTGTTGAAGAGGGCTTCCGACTGCGTCATGAGGAGGGAGAGCAGCCTCGCGTCGTCGTGGGTCAGAAAATGGTTGTTCCTGTTGAAAATCTGAATCGTGCCGATCACGTTGTTGCTCGCATAAATCGGAACGGAAATCATGGAAGAGGCACCCAGGGATTCCAGGGTCTCATCTGCCTCCGGCTGGCTGCCGGCTGCGACGAGAAGCGTCTGGCCTGAGGTCATGGACCATTCAGTGAAGAGGTTTCCCTGGCTGCAGGAGTCGGGCAGCTTACCCGGAAATCCCCGGACAACAAAGGGGGTTAGAGACTGGCGGTCGTTGTCCCAGAGGTAGATCAACGCCAGATCATGATCGATCATCTCGGAGAGCAAATCGCACAGCACGTGGAGCGAAACCTTGAATTCCATCCCCAGATTGGAAATCATGGCGGCCTTCAGCACCACATTGATTTCCCGGAATTTCCGGCAGGAGAAACCCTGGCTGATATCGCCACCCACGTCAACAACATATTGCTGTGGCACTGGACTTTTCATAGAGCGGCTCGGATTAACGTTCCACAACTCAAGTTTCTGTGCCCGCAACGTGATCGTGCGCGGCGCTGTTCAATCCCCATGAGGTGATTAAACAGCAATCGGTGTGCCAAACGACTTCTGGCTGGGTAAAAGACCGCCGATCCGCGGTTCCTCTGTGCTCCAAATGAAGTAAAACAACCCTTTGCGGCTTCTGTTGGCCTATGAGACGCAAATAATCAACGACTTAGAGCGCTCCAGGGGAGGCCTCGATGAGCAAAAGTTTACCAGAAAACGGAAACCTTTTTCCCTTAATGTGGAAACAATGCCTGCTGTGCTCCTGAGTGATCAGGGCTGAAGGTCCCTGCGGATCAAACCGTAAGGCGGCGGTTCATCCTGAACCTGGCGCCTTCAGGGCGTACTTTTGTCCAAAGATTCGGCGAACTATATCATCAAAACGTCATAATACAAAAGTTAAGTTCGACCAAAAAATGGCCGTAGAATCATAAATACCTTGAAAGTACGGCGATTTTATTCGATCAGCCCGGATATCGCGTGAGTGATCGCCATAAGGTCGCAGAAGCGCCGCCGGCAGCAGGTGGCGCAGGTGCCAGGCAGGCCTGCGTGGCACCTGTCGCTTATAGCAAGATCCTCAACTGGCGCTTTTTACAAATAGGGTGATCTATTGACAGGGGTACTGCGCGGTCTCATCAAGGCGCGGAACTGGGGCGTAACCCCTGGAGGGTGTTTCGCAGGGAGGAGATCCCAAGGTACCTTAATGCATGAACCACCGCTGGCGGCATGAATCGGAGTGAAGCTGGGGGATGGCCCCGTTTGCGCCCATTGCGCACCGCCGAAGCTGGAGGGCTGAAAAGAAAAAGGCGCCTGTCCTTGCGGAGGAGGCGCCCTTTCCGAGAATGACATCATGGGGGGTGATGTCAAACTTTACAGACTCGATTGTTTGTCCTTGTTTAATTAGCAAGCCTCGTGCCAATGGTTGAAAATTTTGTGGCCTTATTTGTAACTCATTGAAAATAAATTATAAATCGCTACTCCAATCTTAAATCCTAGAGATGGAGGCAAAACGGTGCCGGGGCATAATGTCTCGTCACCGTTCGGCGGCAGGTGGACGGTATGTAAAAAAGTTATTAAATTCGGCTATTTGGATAGTGTAATGTTTTTGTTCCAGAAATGACAAAATGACTCGCTGTTGCCCATCACTGTCTGGGAGAAAAAACGTGACAGGGGCAGTTGTCTTATGGTAATAACTGCACGATTCGTCAATGCTTCCCCGGCTTCAGAGCTTCATCTTTTTTCACGGGGCGGGGCCCAACCACCATGACAAGGAGGAAATGGATGACCGGAATTGCAGCTGTCAGGGGACGGGAGATCCTCGATTCCCGGGGGAATCCCACGGTGGAAGTCGATATCACTCTTGAATGCGGTGTCACCGGCCGGGCCGCTGTTCCGTCGGGGGCGTCCACCGGAGAGCACGAAGCGGTGGAGTTAAGGGATGGCAACAAGAAGCGCTACTTGGGCAGGGGGGTTCAAAAGGCTGTCCAGAACGTGAACCGCGTCATCGGGCCGAAGCTGAACGGCTTGGATGCTCTGGATCAGACCGGGATCGACCATAAGTTAATCGCTCTGGATGGGACGGCGGGCAAGAGCAAGCTGGGGGCCAACGCCATCCTCGGCTGCTCCATGGCAGCAGCCCGGGCCGCTGCAGGAGCCCTTGAGATTCCGCTCTACCGCTATCTGGGCGGTGTTCAGAGCAACACCCTTCCGGTACCCATGATGAACATTCTCAACGGCGGGTCCCACGCCGATACCAACGTCGATCTGCAGGAGTTCATGGTGATGCCGGTGGGGGCGCGCCGGTTTTCCGAGGCCCTGCGCATGGGAGCCGAGGTTTTTCACGCCCTGAAGGGGATTCTGAAAAAGAAGGGTTACAGCACGTCTGTGGGCGACGAAGGAGGATTCGCGCCGAACCTGCGGGCCAACGACGAGGCCATCGAATTGATTCTGGAGGCCATTGTGCGTGCCGGTTATAAGGCGGGTAAGGATGTGGTGCTGGCCCTGGATGCCGCGGCCAGTGAGTTCTTCGAGAAGGGGCGGTACGTATTCAAAAAATCCGACGGCTCCAGAATGACTTCCGAGCAGATGGCCGCATTTTACGACAGCTGGGTCCGCCAGTATCCCATCGTCTCCATCGAAGACGGCATGGCCGAAGATGACTGGGAGGGGTGGCGCGTTCTCACGGAGAAGATGGCCGGCCGGGTCCAACTCGTGGGGGATGATCTGTTCGTCACCAACACGGAGCGGCTGAAGCAGGGAATCGACCAAGGGGTGGCCAATTCGATTCTCATCAAAGTCAACCAGATCGGCACCCTCACCGAGACTTTTGCCGCGATGGAGATGGC
>CAYUBU010000053.1:0-9144 GCA_964443105.1 uncultured Nitrospirota bacterium | reverse complement strand
CAATTTTGTGAAAGGTCAAGGAGATCAAGGAATTACGCGGAGACGTACTCGAGTACGTCGCACAAGTAATTCCGCGGATCGACGCAGAGATTGCGCAAAAGGGGCATTTCCGGATGGAAACTAGGCTAGTGATCGGTGGCGAGCATGGCTTTCTTCAAGCCATCATCGGCAGGATTTTCGCCGAGCCAGACCCCCAGGAGGGCCCGATAAAAGTCTGCCCCTTCTATAGTCCCCATGTGTTTGCCGTTGATTCTCACCTCGGTGCCGGCGGAGGGCAGGTAGTCGAGAGTGATGACGTCGCCCCGGACCATGGTCCTAAAGAGGTCGTTGAATCGCAACAGCCGACTCTCCACGGCTTTAAACTCGCCGGCTGACAGGTTCCGGCTGAATCCTTCGGACCAGGCATCCACGATCTTCTTCCGACTGACCTCACGGTAGAGAAAATGCATGGTCACCCTTTTGGCGCCCACGGCAGCAAGGATCTTGGCCGGGTCGGTTGTCTTCTCAGGCAGGTAGAGGGCACCCACGTAAACCTTAATGAAAAGCTTCTTCCGAATGCCGGCGCCGTTGAGCACCAGTTCCGGTCCCGCGGTGCCGAGGGTTACCCGATCGGTAACGATCACTCCGGCTACGGTCAGGGCGGACACCGTGCCATAGAAGAGGAGCACGAAGACCATGGTTTGGAGCCAGATCCTTCTCATTTTGCCTGCTGTCATGATCCTCTCCTCTCTGCAGCGCCTTTGCCCAGGCCAATCCCCCCAGTCAGGGATGCCGGTGACAGGGCAAGGCGAAGCGCCGACCTGGGCCCCCGGCGACGGGGGATTCACTTCTTCGCCGGTTCCGTCCCCTTGGGCATCGGGAGTTTGAATTCTCCCTGGTATTCGAAGGGGATACTCAGGGGCTGGTTGGCCAGCCGCGCACTCCCGGAAAGCCGGTATTGGATCTTTTCCTTTCCTCCGCTCCCCAGTTCGAACAACTGGTCCACCAGGCTGCTCAGATTGCTGATCCCTTCCACGTCAATCACGGCCTCGCTGAAAGCGGGGATGGTGACCGGTTCGCTGCTCACCCCCCGGGCAAAGACTTTGTCGTTGACGTAGACCTGGTACTTCATCCCTTTGATGGGAAGGGCGAAGTCGTTGGGATTCTGAAGCCGGAGCTGGAGGCGGTAGCGCTGTTCGAAAAGCCCGGCATTGAGAATACTCATGTTCGCAAGGCTCACTTCCGGCGGTTCCGGTCTTTTGGTCAAGCCGGCACAACCGCCCATAACCCCGAAAGCAAGGAGGAGTGAAAGCAGAAAAAGTGAGATGTGGTATTTCTTGGCCATGGTGCCGCTCCTTTTTACAGGTCGCCTATTGTAAGATTGAGATGAGTTCCACTTCGAATATGAGCGTGGCATTGGGACCGACCTGGCGGCCCGCGCCGTCTTTCCCGTAAGCCAGATGGGGGGGGAGAAAGAGACGGTATTTGCTCCCTTCCGGCATGAGTCGGAGCGCTTCGGCCCAGCCCGGGATGACACTGGTCAGCGAAAAGACGGAGGGCCCGCCGCGCTTGTATGAATTGTCGAATTCGGTTCCATCGAGCAGGGTGCCCGAGTAGTGGACCTTGACCCGGTCCGAGGGGCCCGGCTTCGGCCCCGAGCCTTCAGAGATGACGAGATACTGGAGGCCGCTTTCTGTGGCGACAACGTCGGGCTTGGCCTTGTTCTTTTTCAGGAATGCCTTACCCTCCCGCTCATTCCTTTCGCCCAGTTCTCTGGCTTTTTGAATCTGTTCCGCCTCTTTGCGGTCGGCGAAATCCTGCTTGATCACAGAGGCCTCCTCCGGCGTCACGGAGGAGTTTCTATTGAAGAGCATATCTTCCAGGCCTCGGCCAAACTGTTTCAAGTCGATTTCCGTTTCCAGGTCCCTTAACGAAGTCCCCACATCGAGACCGAGAACGTAGCTCAGCTTTTCTGTCTCGCTTTCCGGTTCCCGAACTTTGGCCTGTTTCGGTTCTGCCTTGGCGATTGGTGCCGGTTTTTCCTTCGCTTCCATTTTGGGCTCAGCGGCGGTGCCTTTTTCACCCGGAGGCGCCTTCTTCTGTCCCGGTTTTTCGCCTTCCTCAAGGCTCTCTGTCTCTGCCGGGCCGATCCTGGGGATTTCGGTGGCGGGCTCCTCCTTCTTCGAATCACAGGCAAAATAGAGCAGAAAAAGGGCCGACAGGACGACCAGGAGCCAGACCTTTCCTTTCATGGTAATCTCCTTTCTTTGGAACCAGCCCGGCGATTTTCAGGCGCCCGGTTCTGCCATCCCCTATTTTTTGAAGAGATAGAGGGCGAGGCCCAGCATCAGCACGGCAAAGATTCTCTTGAATCCCTGGGTGCTTACATGTTCAATCAGTCTGGCCCCGATCTGGGCGCCCAGGATCCCGCCGAGACCGAGCAGCAGGCCGGCCCTGTAATCGACATGGGCCAGCTTGTTGTGGGCAATGAGCGCAGAGAAAGCAATGATCAAAATGGCCAGAAACGATGTGCCCACGGCCTTCTGAGCGGAGTAACCGATGAACAGGAGGAGGGGGACCATGAGGAATCCGCCGCCGAGCCCTGAGAAGGAGGCCGCGATCCCCGCCAAGACACCGCCGGCAATCAGAATAGCGGTTGTGGTGTTGAGAAAATCGTTCATGGATGTCCCAGGATCATAGTTTCCCGCCGGCGGTCAATGTCGTTTGACGGGGCCGGCGACCGATTCACAGGGCAATCAAGGCTCGAGAAGACCGAAACCCGTCACCGGATCGAAAACACGGGTCGCCGGGCTTCCTTTCAGTTCAATGAGAATGACTTCCAGGATATGCCACACTTTCACCCCCCGGCGAACACAGCCGGTCACTGTTGCTCCCCCTCTCCCGCAGGCCAGGTGCATGTGAAGAACGGGACGCCCCGTTTCATCGGGGAAGAGGGTGCCTGTCCCGGCCGCTTCGTGGACTTCTTCGAGGATATGCGTCATGGGGACGACCGGTTCGCTCCGTCCCGCTTCAGGTCCCACGACGAGGGTACTCTCCCGGTCGGCGCCGCCGACCACGATCAGAGCCGCCGCACCAATGGACTGATTCGCGGCGAAGCCTTCGATCTCCTCATGGAGTATGTCACCGTCTTCAAGTCGTAGGACAAAGGTACGTCCCTGCCGGGCCTCGGAATAGCGCATTCTCACTCCCCATCGTGGCGGTTGCTCACTTCCCGTAAAACGGGAAAGAGATAGCAGTGACAAAGATATAGCTGAACCCGCCCACGGTCAAGCCAAAATGTGCATGTCGTCCTGCCGTCAGTGGGATCGCCGGCCATCGGTTTCATGGCGCCCGAGCGACCCTGACCGGCGATTCGGGGCAAAGATCCTGGGGAACTTAAGAACTCAATGGGTCTCTGAGTTCTCTTTCCCTGCCCCCCCCCGCGGCGTTTGCGGGAGGACTTCGTTGGGCGATAGGATGGGATGCCTTTCTACAAAGGGAGCCTGAACCGACCCGGCCCGTGATTCAGGGCCACGGCGCAGACGTCGCGCTCAAAGGGGATAAAGACAAGCGGCCGATGGGGCGAAAGGCAAGCACCTTATTACTCGGCGGCACCGGCGAGGTGCTAAATCCCTGTGTTTTCAGCCACATCCTCCCTGCCGATTCCGGGGGTCGAATTTGCCGTTTTCCGATGGCAGGCCGGTAGCAGAACTTTTGGGCCGTGATTAATCGTTTATTGCTACGAGAGCCAGACCCAACTCCTTTTCCAGCGACTGTATCTTTTGCAGCTCCGCTGCTGTGAGCTGCGCCGGCTCCAGATCGTGGCAGGAAAAAGCGAGCACCGGCCTATGAATCTCTTTTTCCAGAGATTTGATCGAATCGAGCCCTTTTGGCTCCAGTTTGGAAAGACTGCAAAGCATGGCGATCCCCCCCTTTTGAGAACATTCCCACTGGGCAGCTGCGAACCTATTTCAAAAGGGTACCGCCGATGGCGAGAAAGTCAAATGGGGTGCCGCTCTCATGGTTTGCCAGGGGGGAAGCCGTTGGTCAGTGAGCGGTGGACAGGACAAAGACCGGAGGACGGAGTGACAGAAGACAGAAGACAGAGTAACAGACGACGGAGTGACAGAGGACGGACTAACAGGCGACGGTGGGCGGTGAGATACTTTGGTCTTTTAGAAAGATTCGTTTTTCTTCGCGCCCTTTGCGGTGACAGGGCCTTTGCTTTCCTCTGCGTCCTCTGCGTTCTCGAGCGAGCCAGGCGAGCGGGCGGTGAGATGGTTTGGTCTTTCACAAAGATTTGCTTTTCTTTGCGCCCTTTGCGGTGACAGAGCCTTTGCTTTACTCTGCGTCCTCTGCGTTCTCGAGCGAGCCTGGCGAGCGGGCGGTGAGATACTTTGGTCTTTCACAAAGATTCGTTTTTCTTCGCGCCCTTTGCGGTGACAGGGCCTTTGCTTTTCTCTGCGTCCTCTGTGTTCTCGAGGGAGCCAGGCGAGCGGGCGGTGAGATGGTTTGGTCTTTCCCGAATCAATGCGACACCATACTTGCGATCAGGACGACGAAGGGATGTAATCCGTTTGACATCCCGCCACGCCATAGGTGGCCAGTGCCCCGCTCCCAGGATAGCGCCACCCGTCTCCCCTTCCATCGACGGCTTCAAAATAGTAGGTGCTGCAGCCCGAAAAGCCTGACATGGCTATGGCGTACGTACCTGCGGCACCGTCTCCCAGATGAAGAGAAAGAGGATAGACCAGGCCGTCAAGCACGATTCGTATGTCCTGGGGATCCTGACCGTCATTGCCGCCGTAGTTGAGGAGGAAGAAGACATAGCCATCAATGGTTATATGACTGCCGGCGACCAGGGGCGGCTCCGTCGTCGGTGTGTTGCCGGCAAAATCCTGGACCCAGTAGCGTTGGTAGGTCGACGAGACATCCAGGGCGTAACCGGTCCCCAACTCCCGGGCACCCAAGGCCATCATGCTTTGCCGGTGGCCATCCTCACTGCTCAAATCAGGCTCGCAGGGAGGATACCCCTCGCACAACAAGAGATTCATCGATTTCATGGGATCCATTGTGCCCGCGGCAAGATTTTCCCAAAGGCTGGCCGCTTCGGGATAGAAGAACCGGATCCGTTCATACCAGAGGGTTCCATCTATGCTGTCGTGGGCGAAGTAATCTTGACCGGCCATATCCTCGGCGTGATAACGGGCGGATTGATTGAGCCTGTGATTCCAATAAAGGGGCCCCGCGATGGGGTAGTTCTGCTCGAGGAGGATGTTCCCATCATCCATGTAGGTATCACGATACCCTCGCGGGTCCATCCGCACCATGTTGGTCACCGCCAGAAAAGCTCGTTCCTCCCAGTTGGGAAAACCGTCCACCGGCACGCCGCCGGCACTCATTGGGCTGGGAATCGGGACCGGGTCTTGTTCTGGCAGCGGGTTCTCTACGAGCGCGGAACCGCCGCCGCCACCGCCGCCACCGCCACCGCCACAACCGGCGGTTACGAGGCAAAAAATCAGTACGATCACGATAAGAAGAATGGGATTGAGACGGCGGCCGGAAGGTGTATGAATTGCGTCTCCATCCTTTATATAAAGCATGTGATCCACGATCCTCCTCTATCATGCGTCGCCTGACGCTGTTTTCGATACCGCTGACAATTGAGGCACGGTTGGGACCGTGCCATGAATCAAGGGATTACTGTACTTACCCAAACATTATTCCATTATAGTCGGTGTAATATTTGCTGTCACGGTTTTAATGGTCTCGTATCCTGGAGGGGTGTGTTTTCTCCTATTAAGTAGTTCTTTCTCTTTATTAGTTTCATGATAGCCATAATAAAGCGATGAAGTTTCTCCTCGTTAAAGTCGAATTCTTGACCACGCCATTACGTCCCGTTGTTGTAAAGAGGGGCAAATTGAAGATGGGGACGAAGGGGAAAGCCAAGAAGGACAGGTTAAAATGCTCAATAATTGGTGACTTTTCTGTTCGAAAGTTGCTCCGCGCCCTCTGCGTTCTCGAGCGAGCCTGGCGAGCGGGCGGTCAGACGGTTTAGCCTTTCAGATCAGGCCAAAGGGACAGGCACCTGCGGAGCCAGTCCCGTAACAAAGATTTGCCTTTCTCCGCACCCTCTGCGTCCTCGAGTGAGCGGAGCGAACGGGCGGTGAGATGGTCTTGTCTTTCAAAAAGATTCGCCTTTCTTTGCGTCCTTTGCGACTTTGCGGTGAAACGCTCTTTGGTTTTACAAAGGTTTGCCTTTCTCCGCGCCCTCTGCGTCCTCGAGTGAGCGGAGCGAACGGGCGGTGAGCTGGTCTTGTCTTTCAAAAAGATTCGCTTTTCTTTGCGTCCTTTGCGGTGAATAACCTTTATTTTCCTTCCCTGATCCAGAAGTAGCCCTGCAGCACCCCCATATACCAGACGAAAGCGAGTATCGCCGTCACGGCGTCAAAGATTCTGAAATTGATCAGGGGGCCGAAGACCTTGTCATAGAAGACTAGAAAGGGATAGCGGCCGGGGCCGAGGGGCCGTCGCCCCAAAACGTCTAAAAAGAAGAAGGGCTGCCAGGCGTTCTGCCGGATGTACCGGCCGACCCGGTACCACGCTTTGAGACTGTCCCGCCAGCCCGGCTCTCGCAGCATGGTCTGCCGGATCACTCGGAAAAAAGGCATGAGCCGGAGTCGGGAGGTTTCATGGTGGGCCTGGTAAACGGACGGGGCCCGTTTGAAGAAATCGGTCACGCCGGCGTTGTAGAGGCCCATGATCATTCCCATGAGAAGGAAGCGGCGGTGAAGTCCTTCTATTTCAAAACGGCGGGCCGATGTATGGAGCGTGCCCGGCAGGGTGATCCAAATTCCTTCACCTCTGATTCGTTCCGCAAGTTCCTGGTCTTCCAGAAAAGGATAGGTATCGTCAAAGCCGCCGAGCCTGTGAAAAAACTCTTTCGACATGAGAAAGCCCTGGTCCCCGTTGGTGGTATTCACCCGGTTGAAGGCGCTCTTCTCCTCCATATAGCGGTAGGCGATGGTGTGTCCCGGTTCTTTTCGAATGAACCGCAGGGGGAAGTGGCCGGCTACCGATCGCCGGCCCGACTCTTCCATGTTGTGCACCAGGGCTGCGACGGCATTATGGAGCAGGTCCCGGTCGTGAATCCGGGAGTCGGCATGGAGAAAGAGGAGATAGTCGCCCCGGGCCTGTCGGGCGGCCTCGTTCATCTGGCGGGCCCGACCTCGTTTTGCGGGGACGAACCGGGCGCCGTGGGTTTGGGCCATGGACTCGGTGGCGTCAGTGGAACCGCCGTCACCGACGAGTACTTCCAGATCGATGTTTCTCTGGGAGCGTATGTCGGACAGGAGTGCCGGGAGATGGCCGGCTTCGTTGAGGGTGGGAACAATGACGGAGAGAAGGGGGTTCGGCATGGCAGGGGATTATCGCTTTTCCGGGACCGTAAGCCCCTGGGACAGAATCTGATGAATCTCTTCGGGGAGATAGATCCTGCCCTTGCCGATTCCCGGGCAGCGGGGTGCCACCTCCGATTTCCAGATTTGGGGATCCATGTTTTCCGGCCAGAAAGGCCAGGTCCGGCATTGACGGGGCCGGGCGTCATAGATGGTGCACACCCGGTTCTCCAGGAACCGGCAGTCCCGTTCCGGGCGTTTCAGGTGAACGTGGCCGTCGGTCTTCTCCGTGAATTTTCCTATGAACGCTTTGAGGGAAAGTTTAAAGTGGGTTGCCAGCCGATCAAGGTCGCTGTCGGTCAGGTAGACGTACCCATAACCCTGGCCTCCGTGACAACAGTTTCCCGATCCCTGACATTCGAAACGGACCGGCCGTTCATCCATTCTTCTTTTGCTCCCCGTTTTGCTCAACATCAGTTGCTTCGAGCCGATCTCTTTTGATCCGTCCCCTCGGGGATCTCCAGGGCCTCCCGGCCGACCCGTGTCCGGAGCCAATTAACGGTGCCCAGGACTCCTTTTTGCCTGATGATCCAACGCTCCAGCCCGAATTTGCCGGGGAAGTCCATGAGCATAATGCCGATGAGGCCCATCACCAGACCCTGGCCCGGGAGGAAGAGAAGCACCACTCCGGTTGCCAGGAGGAGCAGACCGAGCAGATTCTTGCCTATGAGCAGCACCATGCGTATCAGCGGGTGCTGCGCTTTCCAAGGCCCCGGGTGCCGTTTGCGCCGGACAAAGTAATCGGTGGGTATCCGAACCACCAGCAGGGGGACGGCAATCACGGTCCCCACGAAAGTGATCAAGGAAACCAGCCCCAGCCAGAAGAGCGCCGTTTCGTGAAGTCCAATCCAACCGTTCATTCATTGTTCCCGGGAACCGTGCGGGCTTGGACGCAGCGCAGTCCATACCCTCAGAGCTGCCCCCACGATCCCTTGCACGACGGGGGAGAGTCTAGCGCCTTTCCGTCGGGTCTGTCAATAGGGGCGAGACCGACGTTATCAGAGCTTGATTCCCAAAGCCGCGAGTTCCTCTGTGACCCGGGCCTGCCAGCCCCGATTGGCTCTGGGATTTGCCGGACTGGGGTGGGTGATCCCTCCAACGGTAACCTCCAGGTCTGCCAGGGCGATGCGGGCTCGGCTTTCGGCGAACTTACCGACCCCCAGGACCCAGCGGGGCGTCAGGTACCGCACCGTCCGGAAGAGTGCCCGGTCGCAGGCGGCCAGGAGAGGTGCCCGTTCGTGGGCCGGGAGTTTGTCGGGCGTTCTGTTGCGCCCCCCGGCCTCCAGAAAGAGGAGGGGGCAGTAGTTGGTCACAAAAAAACGGCTGAAGAACCGCTCCGGCGTGCCGAAGGTCTCTTTCGCCCAGCCCCACAGCCGTTTGCCGCTCACTTCACTCCGGGTGCATCCAAAGCCCTGAACCGGCCGCTTGGGGTGCATGACGGCCGGGGTGTTCACGGGGGCCTCGATACGGAGCCACTGGCTCACCAACTCGACCTCTCCGAAGGGGATGCCGGTCTGGGCCATGCCCCAGGGGCCCGGGTTCATGCCGACCAGGAGCACTTCTTTCGGCTTCTTCCCATAGAGAGCAAGGTAGGCCTCATAGGGTTTACGGGCATAAATGAGGGGATTGTAGACATATGCCACGGGAGGAGCGAAGTCAAGGGACGCCAGATCGTCGAGCAGGTCGTCATGGATGGTGGTGAGCGTCA
>CAYUBU010000052.1:0-9054 GCA_964443105.1 uncultured Nitrospirota bacterium | reverse complement strand
GGGAACTGGGGGCCCGGATTTCCCGGGACTACCAGGGCAAGGACCTTCTCATGGTCGGCATTCTCAAGGGGGCCTTCGTCTTTCTGGCCGATCTGGTCCGGGCGGTAACTCTGCCGGTCCGTCTCGATTTCCTCGGCGTCGCGAGCTACGGCAAAAAAACCGTCTCGTCGGAGGAAGTCAAGGTTTTCAAAGACCTGAACGAGCCGGTGGCCGGGCGGAACGTGCTGATCGTGGAAGACATCATTGACAGCGGGATCACCACCGACTACCTCATGCGTCTCTTGGCCGTCCGGTCACCGGCTTCCGTGAAGATCTGTGCCCTCCTCGACAAGCCGGACCGGCGGAAAGTTACGGCTCCGCTCGACTACTGGGGCTTTCAGATCGCCGATCGGTTCGTCGTCGGCTACGGTCTCGATGCCGCCGAACGCTATCGCAATCTCCCGGCCATCCATCTGCTGGAGCTGGACGATGAGGATCGGCTGACAGAGAAAGGGGTTTAGAGTTTCTGATAACCGCACCCCAGCCTTTTTTCGTTGTCAGGTCATTGCGTTTGTGGTAGGATCGTCACTGCGTTTCGACAAGAAAATACAATGAATATCAATAGGATAGCCCCTTGATTGGTCATTTGTGACTGGCAGGGCAAGGCGGTTTCCCGTTCCCGGAGGCTTTGCGTGAATTCTTTTTATAAGAGTCTGACTCTCTGGCTCGTCATCGGCATGGTGATGATCCTGCTCTTCAACCTGTTTAATTACCAGAAAGAAATCGTTCAGGAAGTGTCGTTCACCGAATTCATGAACCATGTGGACGCCGGCGAGGTCACGGAAGTCGTGATGAAGGAAGACGGCGTTATTGACGGGGCCTACGAGGATGGCAACACCTTCAGCGTCTACACGCCGGACTATCCCGAGCTGGTCGGCGAACTGCGGACCAAGGGGGTGAAGATCAGTGCCAAGGCGCCCAAGAAGGAATCACTCCTTCTGACCATCCTGGTGAGCTGGTTTCCCTTCATCCTTCTCATCGGGGTCTGGATCTTCTTTATGCGCCAGATGCAGGGCGGGGGAAACAAGGCGCTCTCTTTCGGTAAGAGCCGCGCCAAGCTGCTGACGGAGGACCAGCAGAAGGTGACTTTCAAGGATGTGTCCGGTATCGATGAGGCCAAGGAGGAGCTTGAAGAGATTATCGAGTTTCTCAAGGACCCGAAGAAGTTCCAGAAACTGGGCGGCAAGATTCCCAAAGGGGTACTCCTCATGGGACCGCCGGGAACCGGTAAGACGCTTCTGGCCCGGGCCATTGCCGGAGAGGCCGATGTGCCTTTCTTCACCATCAGTGGTTCCGATTTCGTCGAGATGTTCGTCGGTGTGGGTGCGTCCCGTGTGCGTGACCTTTTTGATCAGGGTAAGAAGCATGCGCCCTGCATCATCTTCATCGACGAGATCGACGCCGTCGGCCGACACCGGGGCGCCGGTCTGGGAGGCGGCCACGATGAACGGGAGCAGACCCTGAATCAGCTGCTTGTGGAGATGGACGGTTTCGAGGCCCATGAGAGTGTGATCCTCATTGCCGCTACCAACCGCCCCGATGTTCTTGACCCGGCACTGCTCCGGCCCGGCCGATTCGACCGCCAGGTTGTGGTGCCCAACCCCGATATCAAGGGGCGGGAAGGGATCCTCAAAGTACACAGCCGCAAGGTCCCCCTGGCGCCGGACGTTGAGATTCATCTTATCGCCCGGGGCACGCCGGGATTTTCCGGGGCCGACCTGGCCAATCTGGTCAATGAAGCCGCGCTCCTGGCCGCCCGGCAGAACAAGGAAGTTGTGGAGATGGCCGACTTTGAGGCGGCCAAGGACAAAGTGATGATGGGGCCGGAGCGGAGAAGCATGATCATGACCGATGAGGAAAAGAAAAATACCGCCTACCATGAAACGGGCCATGCACTCGTGGCCAAGCTGATTCCGGGAACCGATCCGGTCCATAAAGTGACCATCATCCCGAGAGGACGGGCCCTGGGCGTGACCATGCAGCTTCCCGAGGATGACAAATACACCTTTTCTCGGAAGCACATGCTCGACAGGATAGCGGTGCTCCTGGGGGGGCGAACCGCGGAAGAGCTGATCTTCGACCACATGACCACGGGGGCGGGAAACGATATTGAGCGGGCTACAGAGTTGGCGCGAAAAATGGTTTGTGAATGGGGGATGAGCGACAAGATGGGGCCGATCACCTTCGGCAAGAAGGAGGAACAGATCTTTCTCGGCCGGGAGATCTCACAGCATAGGGATTACAGCGAAGCCACGGCCAACGAGATCGATGCCGAGGTTAGAAGGATTATCTCCGAGAATCACGACAGGGCCCGAGCCCTCCTGGAGGCGAATGTCGACATTTTGAAGGAGATTGCCGAGAAGCTCCTGGAGGTGGAAACCCTGAATGGCGAAGACCTGGACGACATCATCAGCGGAAAGCGTCCTCAAGAGGTTTCAGGATGAAGTACGGGATGCGAATTTTGAATCTCGCATCCCGTGAGGCGCTGATCCAGGAGATGGAGCGCCTCGGCGCCGATCCGCCGGGCATCGGTCTCATGTTTCCCAAGGGGCTTACCCGCGCGATTCGCCTCTCCGCCGTCCCCTGTAAAATCGCCAACCTCCTCAAACAGGAACTGCTTTCCCGGGGAGGTGATTGCGCCGTCTCCCACGGCACGCTCACCCATGCCGTCGAAGTCACCGATGTCCTGATGATCGCGACGGAAAGACAGTACGGGAAGCTGATCCGGAAACTGAAGCGTCAGGATTTCTTCGGACTCCCGGAATTTTCGGAAGAGCTTGCCGCCTGCATCAGAAACTTCAACTTCGGGGCGTTTCAGCTCTCTGTGGGTGGAAAGATCCTGGACCTGGGGGAGCGGACCCATGTCATGGGCGTGTTGAACGTGACGCCCGATTCCTTCTCAGACGGCGGCAGCTATTTCGACCCGGAACGGGCCCTGGAACACGCCCGCCGCCTCGTGGAAGGGGGCGCCGATATTATTGATATCGGGGGAGAGTCGACACGTCCCGGTGCGGCGCAGGTCTCGGAGGAAGAAGAGGGCCGCAGGATCCTTCCCCTGGTTGAAAGGCTCGCGGGGGAGCCGGGTATGATTCTTTCCGTCGACACCTATAAGGCCGATGTCGCCCGAAAGGCCATCGCCGCCGGCGCCCACATGATCAACGACATCAGCGGACTCCGCTTCGATCCCCATATGGCTGCGGTGATTGCCGAAACGGGGGTCCCGGTGGTGCTGATGCACATCAAGGGAACGCCCCGGGACATGCAGAAAGATCCTGCCTATGAAGACCTCATGGGGGAGATCGTGTCCTGTCTGGAGGAGAGCATGGCTATCGCCCGGGCCGCCGGCGTCAAGGAAGAGCAGATCATCATCGACCCGGGAATCGGTTTCGGCAAACGGCTGCAGGACAACCTGGACATTCTGAAAAATCTGGCGGAGCTGAAGGTTCTGGGCCGGCCGGTTCTGCTGGGGACCTCGAGAAAATCCTTCATCGGCACCATCCTCGGTCTTCCCGTGGAGGAGCGGCTTGAAGGGACAGGAGCCACGGTTGCCGTGAGCATTATGAACGGCGCCCACATCATCAGGGTGCACGATGTGGGTGAGATGGTTCGGGTGGCCCGCATGACCGATGCCGTGGTCCAGCGGAGATAGGGGGAGAGGGCAGGGGCATGGGGCAGGAAATCGGAAATGTCATCAAGCTGTTTCTCTCCACCTTTCGGTGGCAGGATGCCGTCGACATCCTGATCGTCACCTATGTACTCTACAAGATGTTCCAGCTCTTCAAGGGAACCCGGGCCGTCCAGATGCTGCTGGGCCTGACCATTCTGGTCATGTCCTCCTTTATCTTTCAGTGGGCGAAACTCTATACCATCAGCTGGCTGCTGCACAACCTCTGGGCTTATCTGGCCCTCGGTATTCTGATCATTTTTCAGCCCGAGATCAGGCGGGCATTGGCCCACGTGGGGCAGAATCCGCTTTTCTATTCCTTCAATCTGGAGGCGGAAGCCAAAACCATCGACGAGTTGGTGAAGGCGTGCACGACCATGGCAAGCCGCAAGATCGGCGCCCTGGTTCTGCTGGAGCGGGAGAACAGTGCGGAAGGGCTCATCGAAATGGGAACACCCCTGGATGCCAAGTTGAGCAAAGAGATCCTCTTGAGCATCTTTCTTCCCTATTCACCCATTCATGACGGCGCTGTGGTGATTCAGAAAAACCGAATCAAGGCGGCGGGGTGCTTCCTTCCGCTGACACTGAACCTGAACCTGAGCAAGGAACTGGGAACCCGGCACCGGGCGGCCATCGGGATCACGGAAGAAACGGATGCCGTCGTGGTCGTGGTCTCTGAGGAGACAGGCACCATCTCGGTGGTGATCGGAGGCAAGATTACCCGGGATCTCGATGCCAAAGCCATGCGCCGTGTGCTCACAAATGTCATGCGCACACCCCAGAAGAGTGCGAGACGCTGGCTCTGGGGCTAGGCGGGGTCAGGAGGAGATGGCATGAGTCGATTTAAAGATACGCTGCTGAAAGATCTCTGGATCAAGATTTTTTCCCTGGTCTTTGCCATCTTTCTCTGGATGTCCATCGTAGGCGGCGAGAGCGCCGAGGAACTCTTCGTGGTTCCCCTGACGATTCAGAACATTCCCCAGGACATGATCATCAGCAATGAAGTCATCGATTATGTCAATCTCAGGCTCCGGGGGCAGCGGGGCATCATCAAGACACTGAACACGAAACAGATCGAGGTGGTACTCAATCTCAAGGACGCGGTGGAAGGCGAAAACAATATCACCCTCTTTCCCGAGGAGATCGCCCTGCCTGAGGGGGTGACGGCGGTCCGGGTGACACCGTCGCTTTTCAAAGTCCGCCTCGACCGTTTGACCCAGAAAGAACTTCCGGTGATGCCGGTTTTCCTGGGCACCCCTGCCTCGGGCTACAAGCTGGGGAAAGTTACGGCGAACCCCGCCCGGGTGGTGGTCATGGGATTGGAGGAGACCCTGCGGGATCAGGTGCAGATCGAGACCAAGCACATTGAACTCTTTGACAAAACCAGTTCCTTCAAAACCGAGACAGAGCTCAAGCCGCTTAACAGCAATGTCTATATCAAAGGTCCCCAGAAGGTGAAGGTGGAAGTCGAGATTCTCGGTGAGGCGGCACAAAGGACATTGGGCAACATTCCGGTGAATACGGCCAACCAGACATGGACGGTGACCCTGAAGCCGGACCATGTGACCGCCGTTGTTGCCGGCGGCAAGAGAGAGTTGGAACAGCTCTTGCCGACCGACGTCACAGTCTCCATACCCGTGCAGCGGCAGGCGGGAACATTTGACGTGAAACCGGAAGTCGTTCTTCCCGGCGGGTTCAAACTCGAGAGTGTCAAGCCTGAGACACTCCGGGTGGAGGTGAAGGAGAAGGAGAAGGAGAAGGAATGATGTCTGTTCATGCGGGCCATAGAAGAAGGGTGCCGGGCAAGCCTGCCTGACAGGCCGTCGTGGGGGCCAGAGGAATAAAACAGTCAGAATAGGAGGAAGGTGCTTTGGGAAAACTCTTCGGTACGGACGGTGTTCGGGGTGTGGCCAATGTGTATCCCATGAATGTGGAGACCGCCGTCAAGCTGGGACGGGCCGCGGCCCACATTTTCAAGACCGCGAAGAAAGGAAGGCACAAAATCATTATCGGCAAGGACACCCGGCTGTCGGGGTATATGCTGGAAAGCGCCCTCATGTCGGGTATCTGCTCCATGGGTGTCGACGCGCTTCTCATTGGTCCCATGCCGACGCCCGGTATCGCATTTCTCACAAAGAATCTCAGGGCCGATGCCGGTGTCGTGATCTCGGCGTCCCACAATCCCTATCAGGACAACGGCATTAAGTTCTTCTCCTCGGAAGGAGCGAAACTTCCCGACGAAATAGAAGAGCAGATGGAGGCCCTTATCTTCTCCGACGATATCGATTCCATTCGCCCCACGGCTGAGGAGGTGGGCAAGGCCTATCGCATCGATGACGCCGAAGGGCGGTATGTTTCCTATATCAAAACAAGCTTTCCCAAGGAATACGACCTCACTGGCATGAAGATCGTGATTGACTGCGCCAACGGCGCCGGTTACAAATGCGGCCCCCTGGTGATGTCCGAACTGGGCGCCGATATTGCTGTTTTGAACACCTCGCCCAACGGATGCAATATCAATGAAAAGTGCGGTTCCCTCTATCCCGAAAAACTGCGGGCCGCCGTTTTGGAACATAAGGCAGATATTGGCATTGCTCTGGATGGTGACGGCGACCGCGCCATCTTCTGCGATGAAACAGGGGCCGAAGTGGACGGCGATCCGGTCATGGCATTCTCCGCCATCGATATGAATAGCCGGGGGGTGCTCAATAAGAACACCCTGGTGACTACGGTCATGAGCAACATGGGCCTGGAGCTGGCGCTGAAAAAGGAAGGGATTCGAGTGATCCGAACCCGGGTCGGTGACCGGTACGTGGCGGAAGAGATGCTGAGAAACGGTTACAACCTGGGCGGAGAACAGTCGGGTCATCTCATCTTCATGGAATACAACACCACGGGAGACGGCATTCTGTCGGCCCTGCAGGTGCTCTCTCTCATGAAGCGGAGCGGCAAGCCGCTCTCGGAACTCGCGTCAGTCATGACCACACTGCCCCAGATACTCATGAATGTTCGGGTCAAGGAAAAGAGGGAACTTGACACCATTCCCGAGGTGCGAAATGCCGTTGCCGCGGCCACCAGGGATCTGGGGGACAGCGGGCGAGTCCTGGTCCGGTATTCCGGTACCGAGCCCAAGGCTCGGGTCATGATTGAGGGGCCGGACCAGACCTTGATCAATCGAATGGCCCAGACGATTGTGGATGCCATTGAAGAGAAGCTGGGTGTCTGAGGCGAACAAAGGTGCCAAGCAGGCCTGCCTGGCACCCCGTCCCACACAGCGCAGCAGAACAGAGCAGGCCGCGGCGGTGACGGGATCTGGAAATCTGAATTCTGAATTCAGATCGCCCTGTATAACCGGAGGAAATGACTTTGGCGCGACTGGGTGTAAATATTGATCATGTGGCCACCATTCGGCAGGCGCGCCTGGCGGCGGAGCCCGATCCCGTCGCGGCGGCCGTGATCGCCGAGCTGGCCGGTGCCGACGGCATTACCATCCATCTCAGGGAGGACCGGCGGCATATTCAGGACAGGGATCTGGTGCTCATAGGCCAGGTGACCCAGTGCCGGCTCAACCTGGAAATGGCAGCCACCCCGGAGATGGTGCGCATTGCCCTGAAACAGGCGCCCCATGCGGTCTGTCTGGTTCCGGAAAAGAGAGCCGAGCTGACCACGGAAGGCGGTCTGGACGTCATGGCCGGCGGGTCGCGGCTCAAGGAGATCGTCCGGAAGTTTAAACGCAAAGGGATCGAAGTCAGTTTCTTCGTCGATCCCGACCCCCGGCAGGTCATTGCGGCCAAAGAGTTGAACGCCGATGCCGTAGAAATTCATACCGGCCTGTATGCCAACGCGGCAGGGGGAAAAGCCCGGGAAAGGGCGCTGGACAGGATCCGTCGTTCCGTTGAGATCGGCACGGAAGTGGGGATCACCGTCCATGCCGGCCACGGATTGACCTACCAGAACGTCAGTCCCGTTGCCGCGATCGCCGGGATCGAAGAATTCAACATCGGACACAGCATCATTTCCCGGGCCGTACTGGTTGGTCTCGACCGGGCCGTACGGGAAATGAAAGCCCTCATCAACCCAGTTTCCTGATCAGGCATCGCAAGTTCAATCGGGGCGGTTATGAACGCGGGGAACTGTGCCGACTGGTGACCCGGTAGGCGGGGGCGTCTCTTCATCGGAGGAAAGAGGGATGAAGGTTGCGAACGCGGCACAGATGAGGGGACTCGACCGAAGGGCCATAGAAGACTACAAGATTCCCGGCATGGTCCTCATGGAGAACGCTGCCCTGGGCGTGGTCCACGCCATGGAGGCGCGCTACGGCCCCATTGAGAATAAACGGGTCGTTATTGCCTGCGGCAAAGGGAACAACGGCGGCGACGGGCTGGCCATCGCCCGCCATCTGGCCAACCGGGGCGCCATGACATCGGTCTTTCTGGTGGGAAATTCCAAGTCCCTCACCGGTGACGCGGCCGCCAATTACGACATCTGCCGGCAGATGTCCATTCCGCTCCGGGAGGTAGCCGACCCCCGTCAGCTCGGCTCCTTCTCATCGTCTATCAAGAAGGCCGACGTCGTTGTCGATGCCCTCCTGGGAACGGGAATTGTCCCACCGGTGCGGGGTATGGTGTCCCGGGTTGTGAAAAGGATCAACGCCGGGGAGGCTCCCGTGGTCGCCGTGGATCTGCCCACGGGGCTCAACGCCGATTCGTCGGAGGTGTCGGGAGAAGTGGTCCAGGCCGACCTCACCGTGACCTTAGGCCTTCCCAAGATATCCCTGGCCCAATATCCGTCGTTATCAAGAGCCGGAGAGGTGCACGTTGCCGATATCAGTCTTCCCGTGGATCTGGTGCGGCAGGCGGACATTCCCCTGTCATTGATCGAGGGATCGATCCTTGAGCGACTGCCCGAAAGGCGTCCCGACCTGCACAAGGGGAATACCGGCAAGGTGCTTGTGGTCGGCGGATGTCACGGCATGCCCGGTGCCGTGACCATGACATCCATGGCCTGCCTGCGGGTGGGTGCCGGCCTGGTTTATGGCGCCATGCCTTCCGCGGTGCGGCGGAGCTTTCACCAGCGGCTCATGGAAGGGATCGCCGTGACCCTCCCTGATTCGGAGGAGGATTGCCTGACCGGGGCGTCCCTTTCCGCTCTGCTCCGGGCCTCCCGGGGAAAAACCGTGGCCGCCCTGGGGCCCGGAATCGGTCTTGACCCGGAGACCGGCGAAATGATACGATTGCTGATCCAAAAGATCAGGATTCCCGTCATTCTCGACGCCGACGGGATTACCCAGATCGCCAACGATCCCGAAGTGCTGAAAAAAGCTAAGATTCCGGTGATTCTCACTCCGCACC
>CAYUBU010000051.1:0-2957 GCA_964443105.1 uncultured Nitrospirota bacterium | reverse complement strand
TTTAATGGAAGACAAGCTTTCCGCCCAGGTGGCCGGCAACGGTGACGCAGCCGAGAACGAAAAAATTGAGGGCGATGTAGACCACGGACAAGGGCGCGATGGAGTAAAGAAGGTCGGGGTAGAGGTACCGTATGGTGCAGGCCACGGTGCCCCCAATGATCGCGAGAATGCCGGCGGTCAATTTCTTCTTGAATACCGGCACCCAGGCGCCTTTAAAGTAGGCTTTCCAATCGATCAGCCCTGTACCGACGGACAATGCCGAGCCCAGCGTCCCGATGACCAAGGTATAGAAAGCCGTGGTTTCCATGCTGGCGGCGCCGGTAATCCAGAAGAGGATAAGAAAGAATACGGAAACAGGAATGAGACCGTTTGAAAAATGCACCGCGATGGGGTGGGGATGAAACTTCGATGCAGCCATGCCGAGCTTCCTTCTTCCGTGTCCCGCAGTTTCGTTAATGTTTCTTCCGAAGCTCCTGAAGCTGGGAGAGGGTCTTTTCGTATCTATCCTGCATCATTCTCAGGTGTTGAAGCTCGAACTTGGCCAGATCGGATAGGATTTTCTTTTCCTCATCACCGGGCATTCGATCGGCTGCAGCTATGTAGAAATCGTACGCCGCCTGCTCCCGCTGCCGGGCGATAGCATAGACTTCGAGAACCTTCTCCAGTCGATGAATTTCTTTTTTCATGGTGCCGCTCCAGCCGAACCCGACTGCCTGACTATGGCAGGGGAGGTGAGAAAGGGCTCATTCGCCAGCTACCATAGCCTATGGACATTGGAATGTCAATTCAGGCGGTCCGCCCCCGGTCTGCAGCGATATCAGAGGAAAGGGTTTTACCGGGATGCAGGAATCAAAACCATGTCGAAAAAAGCCTCAGATTTTCCGATCTCAGGATAGTGCTGAGTGATCAGCGTTTTGAAACCGGGTGCCGAGATCCGGATGTGAATATGAGGCGGGCGTCCGAAATACTGCTGTGGCGGATTGCTCTCAAAGCGATAGGCGCCCTTGTTGTCACTGTAGACGGTGGCCCGATGATCATCATCATAATCGCCCTCCGGTCCCGTGAGCCAGAATTCTATCTTCGCGCCAACAATGGGAGAACAGCCCTTGGTAGACTTTGCTAAACCCCGAAGTATATATCCCTGCCCGACGCTTGCGCGGACAGGAGCGTCAGGGACGTAGAAGGGGCCGAGCATATCGGGCTTTGTCGGGGGGCAGTCGGCGGCGGCTGCGCATCCCCCCGTCAGAAGAAGCAGCAGGGCGCCCAAAACACCGGTGTACGCGGTCAGCCTGGACCCCCTCTCCGCTCCTCTCATATTTCCTATATTTTTCATATATTTGACCCTCCTTGGATGAGGTGTTCATTAAAGATATTCCTAGTGATACCTAAAGCGGTTTTGACCCGATTTGTCAAACGGGGGTCGTTTTCGTCGCAGATTCGGGGATGCCGTATTCGGCCTAAAGATTGGCCCGTTCCTGCCGATAAAGACTAGGGACACCGTTACCCGGTTTGCCGGTCTTCATTCTCAGCAAAGGAGAATCTGTGCGCTGCCCCAAGAAAATCCTCATCATCGACGACGATGAGATCATTTGCGAGGTCTTGACAGAAATTCTGGAAGGCGAGGGCTATCGGGTCTCCACCGCCGAGCGGGGAGAAACGGGCTTGGAGAAGCTGCAGACCGGGCGCTTTCACCTGGTGCTCCTCGATCTCTATCTGCCCGGCATTCAGGGTATTGAGGTACTTCAGCAAATCAGGGCCGCTTTGCCAAAACTGGATGTCATTATCATTACGAGCAACGCCTCCACCGATACGGCCGTTGAGGCCCTGCGCCTTGGGGCCCAGGATTATCTCTGCAAACCTTTTCCCGACCTCGATGCCGTCGTTCAAGTGATCCGGAAGACCTTTGAAAAACGGGCACTGATTGAAGAGAACGAGCGGCTTTTCAAAGACCTGCAAATCAGCAACGGGGAACTTGATGCGGCGGTGAAACGTCTGACGGCCCTCATCGAAGCGGGCCGGGCCATGAGCGGCATCTATGACACCGCAGCCCTTCTCGACTTTTTCATCGGTCTCGTTGCCACGGAACTGGAGGTGGACCGGGCGTCGGTCATGCTGCTGGAGGAAGAGAAGCAGGAGATGTATATTGCCGCCTCCCGGGGTGTGAGCGCAGAGATCGTCCGTGACGTCCGGGTCAAACTGGGAGAGGGCATCGCCGGTCGGGTCGCATTGGAGGGCAAACCCCTTCTCGTGGAGGACATTAAGAAAGAGAAGGGAATCAAAGAGGAATTCAATCCCACCCTTTCCGATTCTTTCATCTCTTTGCCGATTGTACTGAGTATTCCGATCCGGCTGAAAAAGAAAATTCTGGGCGTGATCAATGTGACCAACAAACGCTCCGGGTGCGCCTTCGATGAGAGGGACATGGGCTTCCTGCTCGGCCTGGCAGGTCAGGCAGCCGTGGCCATTGAGGGGGCGCGGCATTTCGATGAACTTCAGGCGTCCTACGAGT
Organism: uncultured Nitrospirota bacterium; assembly: GCA_964443105.1. Lineage (GTDB taxonomy): Bacteria > CG2-30-53-67 > CG2-30-53-67 > CG2-30-53-67 > CG2-30-53-67 > CAYUBU01. The sequence goes on along the minus strand of CAYUBU010000051.1, from coordinate 448 downwards.
CGCTCAAGGCAACCCAGGACCACCTGGTCGCGTCGGAGCGTCTCAAAGCCCTGGGGGAGATGGCTGCCGGTGTGGCCCACGACTTCAATAATCTCTTGAGCGGTATTCTGGTGCAAACGCAACTTCTTGCGGGGCAAGTGTCCCTCGGAACGATCGATAAAGAGGGTATCGGTCTGGAACTGGATCTCGTGAAACGGATGGCCATGCAGGGGGCCGAGACGGTGAAGCGGATCCAGGACTTTGCAGGGATTCGCAAGGATCTGCCCGTCGATGTGGTCGACCTCAATTCCCTCGTTCGAGATGCCCTTGAGATGACGCGAACCAAATGGCGAGACGAGGCTGAAGCTGAGGGAATCGCCATAGAGGTCTCTTGCGAACTGGGCGATGTTTCGGCGGTCACGGCAAATGCTTATGAACTCCGGCAGGTGATCAGCAATTTTATCTTTAA
>CAYUBU010000050.1:0-7501 GCA_964443105.1 uncultured Nitrospirota bacterium | reverse complement strand
ACCCAGACGATGATTTACTTCAGCGCGGTCACCATTGCAATCTGGGCAGTCGCCTACGGGATCAAAGCCCTCGATTTGGGCAAGTACAGATATTCTATCGCGAAACGAAATGCGAGCAATCGCTTCCTCATGGGCACATGGTACCTGGACGAGGCGATTCTTGATGATGAGGGGCAGCTCATTCTTGATGACCAGCCCGGGCATAGCGCGGGGATTTCCCGGCTCCGTTATTTGTTTGAGCAACTGAGAAAAAGACACATCTCTGCCACGGAACTCGATCTTTTGATGGAAGCGTTTATTGCAGCCAATCCTCCGTTGGCCCGGCTGGTCCGAGCCGGTGCGTTGGTCCAGCAGCTCAATGGCGAGGCGACACTCTCCCAAGGTATGCTTGCAGACTTGGAGGTGGAAATCGGCAATGCGGAGAAAGCGTTGGAGGTACACAAAGCCGTAGCATGGATGAATGCGCCGGTTTACATCGGACTCGATTTCGCTGCCATGGGCCATGGGGTCCATGTGTCAGTCGAGCGGATGCAAGCTCTTCTCGCCAGGATGAAAAAACATCTTGGGATTTCTGAAAAAGTGTCCTACCTCACAGGGGGCGGTAAGCTGATTCTTGTTATAGAGAAAAATGAAATTCCACCTGGAGGCATCGCTGCGCTGCTGGCATCCAGAGGTTTTGGCGCTTTCACCCGGGCAAGAGAGGTAAACCGGGAGCGGGAGGCATTTGAGGGCCGTCGGATGATCCAGGTCGGGGTCGCAAAAATGCAAGCCCCAGAGGGTGAAGACTATTCCCGAGAACTCGCCCACGCCGAAGTCTTATGGGATATGATGAGACCTGTCCCGCCTACCGGGTGACTCGTGCGTCCCATGCTGCCCGTCTAACCCCACGTTTTCAGCTCCACCGTTTGCCGGCAGAAACGGTATCCTCCCGAGCATAACTGCATACCCTGTTGACCCATCTCAAAGCGTATTCAGGCAACTTTTTGCTCCTGCCCGTTGTCTAAATAAGTACAAAAGGAGATGAATAATCTCAAGTCCCGGCAGCTGGGAGGTGTTGCACAGATAAATTGTTGTTAGCAAAGAGGTTTTAACCCTCGCCGTTACGAATATGAGGGCTGCGATCAGCGTCTACATAGGCAGAAGGGGCCGTGGGAAAGGAAATCCAGTTGCCAAAATCGGGATTTGCCTCTTTGATAGTAATAGGAAATCCGCTGGTTCAGGGATTTCAAGGAGGTGAGCAGTCATGAAACGAATCTTAGCTTTTTCATTCATCGTCTATCTTGTTGGATTCACACCTATATTCCCGGCAAGCCTGGTGACGTCAAATTCTTCCCTTGCTCTTGCTTCGCCTTACGGCAATGGCGATCTGTTTTCTCAGGAACAATTGGATAATCTCCTGGCGCCGATTGCATTGTACCCCGATCCTCTGCTGGCGCAGGTATTGGTGGCCGCGACCTTTCCCGACCAGATCGATGAGGCGGCCCGTTTTCTGAGGGCCAACGCCGATCCCGAGGCCATCGACTATCAGCCATGGGACGTGAGTGTCAAAGCGGTAGCCCACTACCCCACGGTGCTCTACATGATGGCTGACGATCTGGACTGGACGGCGACGCTGGGGCAGGCCTACGCGGGCCAGTCTACAGCTGTCATGGTGGCTGTACAGCGCCTGCGCGGTTATGCCCGTTCATCGGGCAGCCTGGTCTCAACGGCACAGATGGAAGTGGTCTTGGACGGGGGATACATCAGGCTCTGGCCAGTTAATCCCCGTTATCTCTACGTTCCGGTATACGATCCGGCCCTTGTCTTTTATAATCGCGGGGTTTACTGGCCCCGCAGCGTGATCTCCTTCGGCATCGGCTTTACCATCGGATCGTGGCTAAACTATGACTGCGACTGGCACCATCGCCGTGTCTACTATCACGGCTGGGCACCGAGAGCGGGTTGGGTGCATCGCTACCGGCCCCATATTCACAGGACGAATGTTTATGTGCACAACCGCTACAGGGATGTGGCGGTCAATCGACCGGTCCTCAACCGTTGGGTGAACACCAAAAAACTCAACCGCTATAACGCCGTGCATCGCCGCGTCCACTACAACAAAGTCCGTGTCAATCGGTCAGCCGGCGAACACAGGGGCACACGAGCAGCTATTGACCGCGACCGCCGAGGGAACGATAAGACCCTCGATCGGTCCAGGACGGTAGATCGCCGCGACAACTACAACAAGGTCCGTGTCAATCGGTCAGCCGGCGAACACAGGGGCACACGAACGGCTATTGACCGCGACCGCCGAGTGAACAACAAAAGCCTCAATCGGTCCAGGGCGGTAGATCGCCGCGGCAACTATAACAAGGCCCGCGTTGATCGGCCATCGGTAGAACGCCGGGTCAAACGAGGGGCAATTGATAACGACCGGCGGATGAACAACAAGCGCGTCGGAAGTAATACTGACCGCACCAATCGGAGAATCGAATCCAATCGAGGCCGTCTCCAGGAAAGGCGGGTTGCAATCGGTAAGTCGGTAAAGCAGGAGCGGTTCAAGAACGGCCGTGAGGTCCGGGCGAACAAAGCGGTAACGAAGCAGGTGCGGCCGCAAGGGGAGAAGGGTGAGAGGTCCGTCTACCGCGAGAGGCGGACAACCAATAATACCGCGGCTAGGAACTGGCGAGGACGGTCCAGTGGGGAACAAGTGAAACAACAGGTCAGCAGGCAGCGCTCTTTGGGAAGGTCTGCGTTCGCTTCGGCTGATCGCGGGAGTTCGGCGAGAGGGTTTCAAAGCCGCGGCCGTCGGTAAAGCAATGAAGTGTGGGTAGGAGGCCTACCCGAAAAGCCTAAGCTGGACTTCCAGAGCACACGCGGAACCACCGTGGACCCTTGCCTTGCTCCATGGTAAGGTTTCATTCACCAAGGCCACACTCTTACGGCCACTTCATTCAGCTCTGCACAGCCACCCCCCTTCACGACCTGACAGCAGGACTGTCACAAAAACACAACGCTCAACCGCGTCGCTTGACAGATTACGAAATCGACGGTATCCAACTGGGGTTAATAGGCGCCCATGGTTCCATCATGTTCCTTAATGCCCGACCAGTCATTCGGGACAGCCAAGAGGAGGAAGAAAAAGGATGAATGAAAATAAGATGACCATGTCAAGACGTGAGGCGATATTCGGTGCAGGCAAGATCGCGGCCGGAGCAGCAGCGCTTTCTTTCGGTGCGTCCCGCTTGGTTGGGCCGGCATTGGCAAAAGAGGCCGCAACTTTCCCCTGGGGCTACAAGAAGATCGACCCGGAGCAGGCGGGCGAGATCGCTTATGAAGCCTGGTATGAGCATTATTGCTGCTACGCCGTGGTCAACGGCGTTCTCAAACCTTTGCAGGAGAAAATCGGAGAGCCTTACGCGTCGCTTCCGCTCATTGCATTCAAGTGGGGCCACGGCGGTGCCGTGGGATGGGGCACACTCTGCGGTACTCTGAACGGCACCGGTATTTCCACCGGCTTAATTGCAGGAGATGAAGGCGAGAAGATCCTGAACGATGTCATCGCCTGGTATACAGAGACGGAACTGCCGATTTACAAACCGAAACGTATGCGATCAATGGTGAAGAACGTTAACACCAGTGCCTCGCCCCTTTGCCACGTTTCCGTCGGTAAATGGATGAAGAAGGAAGGCGTGGCTTTCGACAGCCCCCAGCGTGCTGATCGCTGTGCGCGGGTCGCCGCCGATGTGGCCATGAAGACAGTGATGCTTCTAAATGATCGGGAGGACGGAAAATATAAGCCGTCCCACGGCGAGAACCTGAAAGATTACAATATCACGACCCAGGAAAACTGCATGGAATGTCACGGAGGCGATATTCCTTCGCCCAAAACCTGATCGAATGACTGCATTGTGAGGTGACCGGACGCAAGGATCTCGGCTGAGGATGCTGGCCTTGTTTTGCCTGTGTAGCGTTGAGAGGAATAAAAGCTCCCCTGCCTTCGGGATCATGACGAGTCATGGTTCCGCCGGCAGGGGAGAGGGCTGATTCTTTTCGAAGACAGATCGGTTGGTGATTCTACCGGATGCTTTTCAGTTCTTTTGCCACGGTGAACTTGACCGTCTTTTTCATAGGTATTTTGAGTGCTGCTCCGGTCTGGGGGTTTCGACCCATTCGTGCCTTTCGCACCGCATACTTGAGCTTCCCTACATCCGCGAAACTCACGACACCTTTCTTCTTGACTGCGGCAACCGTGGCGGCCATTATGTTGTCGTGAATCGCCGCGGCATCCGTCCGGGTCAGCACTCCCTCGGGCATTGAAAGCTGAATGATCTCTACAAACTCTCTCTTACCGATCTTGTCATAGGCGGGCATTCTTCTGCGGGACGCCGCCTTCGTCCTGCCGGCAGTCTTCTTCTTTGTTGTCCTCCTGGCTGCTGTCTTCTTCACGGCTTTCTTTGTGGTCGCTTTCTTTCTTACCGCCATTTCCCTGTCCCTCCTAAGTGATGACTGGTGCCATTTAGCCAGGATATTGCATGAGTAAATCTATTACGAGGCCGTATAAGTAGCCGTCCCCGGCGTTGCAGAAAATTTCTTGCGCCTTGCCTACGGCGCTTCTACGCCCTCTCATGACGATCACTCATGCAATACCCGGGCTGGAAAACGACTGCTTCGAATCAGCCGTTCAGCCCACGGGTCGTCAATATACCACAACCGTGCACAATTTCAACATTTCTTTACACCTAAACTTCAATAATGCCCGATCTTCACGGGCATCCGCTGCCGAGTCCTTCGGGCACTCAAAAAGGTCTTGACTCGTAACCGGGAAGGGCAAAAGCGACATTCTTCTTGACATGGACCGGCTCTCCCGATAGTTTTTCCCAAGGGCTTTGGACGGTCATTCCCCCGGAGGCCTGAAGTGGCAGGCTCGGTCATCTGTTGTTTCCCCGGGATATTCTGGAGGGAGGGTGCAGAACAACCATCAGGGCGGTTCTCTGCCCCTTCGCCAAAGAGGGGCTGGTAAACAAGGGCGAAACGGTAACTCCCTTCCTGGGGGTCAAGCCACGTCCTTTGGGTTTGGATATTTATCTTGACTTGAACCGGTGAAATATCACAAGGAGGGGATCATGCTGGAACCGAATCAGATTACGGTGTATGCCGGTGGGCACAAAGGTACGGAAGAGTACTTCGGAAAAACGGCTGAGAAATGGGGCCTGCAGGAAGTGACCTTCAACTTTGAGGGGCACGATATCAGCCGGGACCGGGGATTACGCCTGTTGTCAGAAGAGGAAATGTCCCGGGGGATTGTCGGCCTGGAAATCATCAGAAAACGGATGGAGCGTTCCTTCGCCACAACGCCGACCATGCAGAAGGTTTTTCAGGTGTTGTATCATATCGTGAATCAGGGATATCAGGTTTTCTCAGTCGGCTGGCTGCTGTCCAACGGGACGGTCAAAGGGGGCACCGGCTGGGGTGTGGAACTGGCAAAACTCTTCAATCGGCCTTTGCACCTCTTTGAGCAGGAAAGAAAAGAATGGGTGTCCTGGCAGCACAACGAATGGGTCATGGAAGATCCGATTATCTGCCACAAAACACTTGCAGTGACGGGAACACGCTTATTGAGCGACTCGGGAAAAGAGGCCATCGACGAGCTGTTCGAGCGTTCATTCGGAAAGGGTGTTTGAGTACGTAGCTGACCCATAGTTCTGTTGAGGGGCGTTTTGTGGATCGCACTTGAGATGCTGCTCTCAAGTGCGGTGTTACTGCCGTATTCCTGCAATGCTGAGGATGCTACCACTGATTCTTCAATGGCATCGGCAATAGGATTAAATAACCGAAGGGTCTCTGGCTCAAAGAGTGTCCCCGAGAGAGCGAATGTGAGCCGCGGCCCTCTCTTTCGGCCAGGTATGGCGGCAGCGTCGTTCGGACCGAAGGGCATCCCGCACATCGACGAGAGCGAAAATTCTGCCCCAAGGGATCTATCAACCTTTCTTCGCGTTGGGGATAGCCCGTTCCGTCCCATTTGTCATGATGACAAAAGGGGATGTCCAGGGCCGGCCAGTCTCCACAATTATTCTGGTATTTCTATCCAACTGTCCTAAATTCTGCTTCATGGTCGCCTCCATTTTCCGACCCGGTGCCTATTATTTAGATTAGGTTATGCTATTTAAAGTGCCAATTTATAAGGGGAAAAAAGCGTGTAAGGCGTGACTTGGATTAGAATACTGGGCCAGAGTTGGAAGAAAACCTGACTGCTTTGAGTGGTTTCATCGTGTCGATCATTTTAGACGAACCTCTACTTTCAAACAAAAAGAAATCATGTTGTGTCGAAAAACCTGACACTTGGGGTATCTGAAATCGGCTACCGCCCTTTAGTACATGTAAATCTCAGCAAATAGCCTAAATTGCAGTAATTCTTGGGCTATTTCCGATTATTCTAACCTATTAATCTCCTTAAATCACATCGAAAAGGATGATATTAGGTTGATATCCCGCCAAAAAAGTGTAGAAAAACTTTACAACACCCGCGACTCTGAGGGTGGCTGTGAAGCAAGAATGACCAACACAGATGAAATATTTGAACATCTTATCAACTGTTTAGAGCCCAGGCCGTTTTTCTGGCCTAGTTCTTGCTAGAGTATTACGAAGTATGGGGGATGGTTATTACAATATCCAGAGCTAGTGCGGAGAAATTCATTCTATGAGACAGAACCCAGTAGCATTTAACCAAAGCGGTATGGAACGGGCAGCGTTAAAAACCGATAGAAGCGCCATTATTGTCGGGCCTCAGCGTTTCAGCAATGAAATCTTGAGTCGCTACCTTCAGTCCAACTCGGAGATAAAGTGCTGCTGCAAAGAATCGCTCCCCGAGGCCTTAGCGCTCATTCGGAAAGACGGGGCTGATAAGACTGTCGTGCTTTACGATTTTTGCGCCCAGGACAATTGGCAGCGCGGCTGGAAGAAAAACGAACTCTTTGGCAAGGAAGATCGGCCCCATTTTCTCCCTGCCATTTTTAATGTGTGCAAAGACAAAAGAGTTGAAGAGGTTGCACTGCGGCAGGGCGTGCGCGGTGTGTTTTACAGCGATGACGACGGGGAGACCCTTTTGAAAGGGATCGCTGCCATATTTTCCGGTGAGCTCTGGGTGCAGCGAAAGGTTCTTGAGCAGCTGCTTCTGAGTGACGTGCAGGGGAGCGCCGTTGAGCCCGGTCCAGAGGCACAGGTAACCTCCAGGGAATCAGAGGTTCTCGCCCTCATTGCGGGGGGAGCCAAGAACGACGATATTGCCGACAGCCTATGTATAAGCCCCCACACCGTCAAGACCCATATTTATCACATCTATAAAAAGATCGGTGTTCCCAACCGCCTGCAGGCCGCACTCTGGGCCTCGAAGCATCTTATTTAGTATTTCACTTACTTCCATACTTACCCCATTTCTCGACTCAGTTTGACCGCGTGGTCCTGTCCGCAAATACGATGACGTATCGAGAGGGTTTTAGTGCAGTCTCATCAAGGCGCGGGA
>CAYUBU010000049.1:0-8600 GCA_964443105.1 uncultured Nitrospirota bacterium | reverse complement strand
CCCAGACCTGAAGATCGAGTGCAAGCTTGGAGTCGAGATTGAGCCGGTTTTGATTCAGGTTAAGCAGGGAATCCCGGAAGGTTATGAGATGTCTTCTGATTCTGCCGGCGAAAAGGTTTTCCAGCAGCAGAACGAGCAGCATGGCCATGACGGTAATAAAGAAAAGCTGCATAATGGAGCGGGACGTGTCTTTCTCCAGCGGCGCCAGCGCCGATTTCTGCAAAGCCAGGTGCGCTGCTTCCAGCCGGGAGAGATCGGCGGTCAACAGCTGAAGGTCCGGAAGGATGGCTTCTGCGTCCAGTATTCTACCGGAGTCCTCGAGCTTTGCCGCCAGGTCGCCGGTATTTTCCTGCAGGCGGAGGAGGAGCGTCCTCTGCTCTTCTGATGCTCCCGCGGCCGCCGTGTCCATAACATGTCCCAGAGGAGCCTGGGCCAGCATTGTCTTGAGAATTTCGGCTTCTTCTGTGTAGATATACCCTTCGGGCTGCAGACGAAACATGAAAGCGTGCAGATCCCCCCTGACACGATTAATGGCCTGGAATGAAGCCCTTTCCTGCTCAAAAGCCTTCAGGCTGCTCTGGGCATTCTGGGTCATGGAAATGAGATTTCCTCCGAGCCATGCAATCAAGGCCAGCAATATGAGAAAAGGCACTGATGCTTCGACGCGTTTACGGTCTTTTGACATGAAGTGAAATCCTCCCGCTCCCCGAGTGCTCCAAGGAATTGTGGTTCGTTTGCCTACTCGATCACGTGCACGATCCTGACCCGATCGCTGGTCACCTGGCTTTTCAGGAGGTAGCCCACGGCCGCTGGATCCTTCGCCACCCGCGTCTCCATGAGAACGGCGGAGCTGACGGTGCGGGGCGGATTCTTCGCCGTGTTGGTGATCTTTTTGCTGGCCCATTCCATGGCGACTTTATCGGGCTCTTTGTCCAGCACGTGCCGGGAGAATCTTGCCCTGGCCTCATCTTTGACTTTCAGGTCGTAGAGAACCACCTGCTTGCCGTCAGGCCAGGTGAGCTTGTCGTTGTTGTAGAACTGGGCGACCTCCTCGGCCGTCAGCGATTCAATCTTGCTTTCCGCGTTGACGATAATGACCAACGGTTCTTCAGCCAGGGCCAGAGGCGTTCCCGTAAAACAGAGGCTTGCCGCGACCGTCAGAAAGAGAGAAAGCCCCCCCCTTCTGTGCCGGGCTATGTGTTTTGCCATATTCTTCATGGTTTTGTCTCCTCAGTCAGATACCTTTACCGGTGTGATCCTATTTCCCAAGGTAGATTGCGATAGACAATATTGTCAGGTTGTAACTATCTTTGGCCTTGTCCTGGGGATCCTCAAAGTGGTGTTCCACCTTGCCCACCACGTAAGGCGTGAAATGATAATTCAAGGCCAGGGTGTTGATTGTTTTGCGATCGTTATCGGTCTCTGTGCTGGGATCATACCAGTCATACCGGTAACCGAGGGTCCAGTTCTTGAGGTCATATTCGAGCTGACCATAATAGCCGACCCTCTGATCTCCTTTCCCTGGCGACGGGTCGAAAAATCCCTTGGCATATTCGGCCTGGAGTCTCACGTTCCGCCAGGATAGAAAGAGGTCTGCGCCTGCCGCCTTGAAATCGGTGTCGTCGTTCTGCTCTTCCCGATAATAAGATGTGCCGACCTCGGCTTTCGCAAGGATGGGCAGGCCGAACTTGAGTCTGGCCCCCAGGGCCTTGTCTTCATTGCCGTCGCCGTGACCGGTATTCCCTTGTCCGTTGGAAACGTAGAGGATGTAATCGGTGTTGACGTTGGAAACATGGGTGCTTCCCAGAAGTTGCAGGCCGTCGTTGAGCTGGGGGAAGATCTTTCGGATATGCTGCGGTCTCTCCTGAGTCAGGACGAAGGGCGGATAATGGTCCACATTCCAGATCCCGGCGGGGGTCAGGAACCGTCCCAGACGGAAGTTGAGGTACTGGTTCAAATAATACTCCAGGGTAAAGACTTCGACGAAGATCTTGCCTTCGTCCTTCGCCGTGTTGGGGCCGTCTTCATATTCGATTTCGGAAAACATGCGCCACCGGTCGCCGATACGTTTGATGAAGAAGAGAGAGAGATGGTGCACCCGGAATTCGTTGTTCTTCCCCTTTTGGTCGGTGATCTTGTATTCGACGTCACCGTATCCTGCGATCTCCATGAGATCTGCAAGGGCTTGGGTTGTCTGCTCATCTTCCGCTTCCAGTACTTCCAGTCTGTTCTGGATCCCTTCCAGATCCCTCTTGAGATCGTCCACCTCAGCAGCCAAAAGAGGTGTCACCGACGCCAGGAAATAGGCCCCCAGCAGTGAAACAAGCAGAATTCTGAACATGGTATTGCCCTCCGTATATATGGTTAGACGCGATTGGCGGCCCGACTGTCGGCACAGGTTTCATGCACCTTGAGTCGCACACCACCTCTCAGTCCTTCATCCGTCCCCGATGATTGCTTTTGATTTGTTGTGCCTTCTCTTCGGCACTGAATCGAAGAACTTTAGTAAATTTTTGCTGGAAACTTGCTAAGCGGAGTGGAGGCGCGTAAACGACCCAAAGGGACAGGCACCTTCGGAGCCCGTACCTGTCTGCTGCACGGCGGAGAGGTTTTGCTTTGAGCAAGAAATCGCTTTTCTTTGTGTCCTTTGTGCCTTCGTGGTAAATCGGTTTTACGTTTTGCAAGAGATTTGCCTTTCTCTGCGTCCTCTGCGATCTCTGCGGTAAAACTGTTTTTGCCTTTATCAAGGAATAGCCTTTCTTTGCGCCCTTTGCGGTGAAACGCTTTTAGCTTTTGTAAAGGCTTTGCCTTTCTCTGCGCCCTCTGCGTTCTCTGCGGTAAATAGGTTTTTGCCTTTTGACAGGTTGCGGTTTCCCTTTGCGTCCTTTGCGCCTTTGCGGTGAAACGGTTTTAGCTTTGTAATGGATTTGCCTTTCTCTGCGCCCTCTGCGCCTCCGCGGTGAAATGTTTTTCGCTTTTCGCAAGGATTTGCCTTTCTCTGCGTCCTCTGCGATCTCTGCGGTGAATAGGTTTTGGCCTTTTGACAGGTTGCGGTTTTCCTTTGCGTTCTCTGCGGTAAAACTGTTTTTGCCTCTACCAAGAAATAGCCTTTCTTTGCGCCCTTTGCGCCTTTGCGGTGAAAAGCCTTTCGGTTCTCAAACAACCATCAGGGACAGGCACCTTCGGAGCCAGTCCCTGATGCCCCTATGGCACGCAATCTTCCCCACTTGATTTTCCCCCTATCATCGTATAGGATTGCGCCAAGTTTTAACTTTTTCACGGAGCCGCGCCTTGGGGAAATTGACGCATTTAAACGATAAAGGAGAAGCCCGCATGGTCGATGTTTCCCATAAGGAGATCACCTCTCGGCTGGCTGTCGCCCGAGGCACGATTACTATGAAGCCCGCCACCTTGGAGCTTATCGGGGCAGGCAAGATATCCAAGGGGGACGTGTTCGGTGTGGCCCGGGTGGCCGGCATTATGGCTGCCAAAGAGACGGGCCGCCTGATCCCCATGTGCCACCCCCTGAACATCAGCAGTGTGGAAATCGATTTTCATCCCGACTCGGAGCGAAGCTGCATCGAAATCGAGGCCCGGGTGAAGGTGACCGGAAAAACGGGGGTGGAAATGGAAGCCTTGACCGCCGTGTCAGTGGCGGCACTGACCATCTATGATATGGCCAAGGCCGTGGACCGGGGGATGGTCATCTCAGACGTCCGTCTGATGAAGAAGAGCGGCGGCAAGAGCGGCACATTTCAGAGAGAAGACTGAGCGGCCGGCGATACATTTCGCCAGCTGGCACGGCGGAATCGTCAGCCGTTACTGGCATGCTTCAATATCAGGCCACTGGGGACTGGGGCTTAATCGAGGCGGGCAAGGCGGGAAAAAAGCCGCTTCACACTCACCGTCAAGTAGCCCAGGATTAGGTTGAGGCGATGCTCCCGCTTCATGAAAGGTATCTTGGGGCGCTGACGGAACCCGAGTTCTTCCCTCGCCTCCCGGACCGCAGGATCGTCGGGGTCCAGCTTCAGGGCCCGGTCCATATACTGCACCGCCTTTTCCCGAAGCCCGTGATAGAGGTTGACTTTGCCGAGATTCACCAGAAGGCGGGGATCTTCACCGCCCTTCTTGAGCGCCTCGCCGCAGAGCCGCAGCCCACGGTAAAAGCCGTAGATACTGATGTCAGACTGGGCCAGGGCGACGCCGTAAAGTGACAGGACCCGGGGGTCGGCGTCGGCACCACCGGCCTTAGACTTGAGCAGGATCGCCGCCTCCTTCGCCTTGCCGTTGCGGAGGCGCTGCTCTGCATCGTTCAAAAGGTCGTCCATTTCCATATGTCTCATCTCAGGACGCGATTTTCCCCTTTTCGCGCCGTAAATCCGACGGCATCAAAATATTCAAGCATGGGGATCAGAAATTTCCGCGTCATGTTCAGGTGCTCCTTCATCTCCCCGATACTGGCCTCTCCCTTCGATTCCAGGCAGACCCGCACCATCTCCCGGGCCTTTTCCAGAGCGCCGGGGTTGATATAGAGATCGCCCGTAATTCGGACCAGCCGCTTACTCTCCACCAGGTGCTTGAAGAGATCCGCAGCCATGGCGCCGCTGATACCCAAATCTTCCGTCACAGACCGGGCATAGGGCGGCTGCATTCCGGCATCCCCATAGATGGTTTCGATCTGACGGGCGGCCCTCTCCTCCTCGCCCGTCAGTTTCACCTTGTGGTCCGCAAGCCAGACCCATTTTTCCTCTACATGGAGTTTTCCTTCCCGGGCCAGTCGGGCCAGGATCGTCAGGAAGACCTTCTCTTCAATGACGCCGGCAAAGCGGGATGAGAGTTCGGCCTTGGACATACCGGGCTCCAGCGGCTTGTTTCGATGGAAATCGGCCAGGGCGGCAAGGAGCCTCTCCTTGAGCATGGCGTCATAGTCCACATGGAGGAGATGGAGGGTTTCCTTGATGACGGTCACGGCGGTCCCTTTTTCCCGCAGCTTCTGTAATATCCCCCGGGCCACCGACTCGCCAAGGGGGAGACGGCATCGAAAACCGGACAGGTCCATCCCCCGGAATCCCGCATGTTTGAGAAAAACCTCCGCCTTCTCCGCGGCATCCCCTTTCTCCAGAATTTCCAGGGACGGGATCAGCCCTTTCTCCGTCGACTTGTGCTTCATGGGCAGAGGATCAAGGATGAGCCCGCCGCCGATGGTCCGGTTTGCGGAGATAGACCGGAGAATGAAGCGGTCTCCACCCATGGCCACGATCGGCTCCGTAAGCCTGATCTGGGCGTAGGCGCTTTCGCCGGGCGCGAGCGAGTCCCCGGCTAGGAGTACGGCATGACCGGTACATCGCATGGCGCCCAGGTAGAACCGGACGATCTCTCGCTTCTTCAGCGGTTTTTCTTCGTCCGGCAGGAGCAGCATGGAGGCGTCCACCATGTAGGTCGGCGTCAACGATCCCGGTGTCGCAAGGGTGTCGCCCCGGTCGATCCGGTCCTTTTCCACCCCCTGGAGATTCAGCGCCGTCCGCTGCCCCGAGACAGCCTCGTTCACATCGAGGGAGTGGACCTGCACACCCCGGACTTTGGCCTTCAATCCCCTGGGGAGAACTTCGACCTGCTCTCCGGCATGCACCCTCCCTGAAAGCAGCGTCCCCGTCACCACGGTCCCGAAACCCTTGATGGTGAAGACCCGATCCACGGGGAGTCTGAAGATGCCGTCGCTCTCCCGTTCCGGTACCTCCCCGCCAAGAGCCGCCAGTGCTTCCATCAATTGAGGAATCCCCTCTCCCGTAATGGAGGAAACGGGGTAAATGCCGCTCCCTTCAAGGAAACTGCCTGCCACGAGATCCGCCACGTCCTGAATGACCAAGTCCAGCCACTCCCCATCCACCAGGTCCTTCTTGGTGATCACGATCACTCCCTTCGGGACCTCCAGAAGCCGGCAGATGGCGAAATGTTCCCGGGTCTGGGGCATCACCCCTTCATCGGCGGCAACCACGAGCATGACCATATCGATGCCCCCGATTCCGGACAGCATGTTGTTCACAAAGCGCTCGTGGCCGGGCACATCGACAATACCGATGCCAATGCCGCCGGGCAGGGTCAGTTCGGCAAACCCGAGCACGATGGTGATCCCCCGCTTCTTCTCTTCAGCGAGCCGGTCCGTGTCCACCCCGGTCAGCGCCTTGACGAGGGCGGTTTTGCCATGATCCACGTGCCCCGCCGTACCCAGAATAAGATGTTTCATCGTCCAGTCCACGCCATGTCAATAAAAAGACATTAAAATTTTGACTTTACGAAACCTTGTATCCCGTTATAAAATAATTACAATACGACGTCGGCAGGGAGCAGTGCCGCCAAATCCAGGCAGCCGTCACGGCGCTGGTTTTCCCACGGTTCCGGCGTCATTCCAATAGCCCAAAATTTGAAACTGAATAACAGGGAAATAGACGTCTTCGGTTTGTCTATCTGAAGATGGAAAAGGCAACAGTGGCGGGATTATAGCCCACTCCCGCCTCTTTGTAAATACCGGCGACTCATTCCTTTGGGACCTCTGGTCCTCTGGCGGGTCCCGGCGCAAATTGCGGTTTTTCACAACCTTTGGCCCTCCGGGGGGAACCGGCCGAAGGCCTCCTTTAGTAGTCGGACGTCCTGTTTGAGCCAACTCGATGCCCGCGTGAGTTGGACTGTATTCACATGAGCTTGGTAGGAAATCTGGCGGATCTGCCGCTGACTGATATTTTCCAGATTGTCAGTCTGAGCAAGAGAACCGGTGTGCTCAACATCGCAGGGGAAACGGAAAAGGCATCCATCACCTTTATGAACGGGAATGTCATCAAGGTCAGTTCAACGGGTAACAAGCGCTCACTCGGGTTCCTGCTCAAGCAAAAGGGGTGGATTACCGATGAAGAGGAAGCAGCCGCCCTCGGGGAACAGAAAGAGACCCGGGAACCCTTCGGGACAGTGCTGGTCCGGAAGAACATCGTTGCCAGGGAGCAGATGGAAGCCTTCCTGGAAAAGTACATCCAGAACATCATCATTGATTTGATCACCTGGGAAGAAGGGACCTTTGATTTCAATCTTCTCTCGTCGCCGAAAGACGTCTTCCCCCTGAACGGGTCGGATCTGGTCCTGGACCGGGGCATGGACACCCAGCACCTGATCATCGAAGGCCTGCGGCGGCTGGACGAAAAGAGGCACCGCGAGGGGCCACGAGGAGCCTCTGAGAAAAACGAGATGGGCTTTACCGGCCTCATGGAGGAACTGCCTGTCTCCCTGACCCCGCCGGAACCTGCCGGGGCCGGTCAGGCGGAGGGACTCTGGACGTCACTCCAGGACGAAATGGACGTCCCCGCACCCGAGGGGAAGCCGGCCATGGAACCCCAGTGCCCGACTCCGCCGCCACTGGAGGGGGACAGCGATGAAGACAACCGGTTTCTCGAGGAAGTCGAATGCATCCCGTCTCTTTTGGAAGAAGGTGGGGAGCCCCGCAAGTCCGGTATGAAACCTGAGGAGAAGGCCGCCTCAAACCTTCTGAGCGACCTGGCTTCCGAGGTGGGCGATGAGATTGAAATTTCCGGAGCGGATACGGCGCCCAGAGAAATTGAAGGCTTGAAATCGATGATTGAGGAACTCCGGGAACCGAACAGTCTCTCGGAAGTCCTTCTCTTGCTCTTAAGATATGCCAGTGACTTCGTGACCCGGTCCATTCTCTTTGTGGTGAACGAAAGAGAAATCCGCGGGTTCGGCCAGTTCGGGCTGGATCGGCAAGACCGGCAAGCAAACGAAAGGGTCCGGGACATGCGCCTTCCAGCGGAGAACGACGCTATCCTCGGCGACGCCTTAAGGGCCCGAGCCAGAATTCGGAAACAGCTGAATTCCGAAAGTCGCTGGGACCAGTATCTCATTGAGAACCTGGGGGAAGAGATTCCGGAGGAATCCCTGGTGATTCCCTTGCTGAGCAACAACAGGCCCATTGCTTTGCTTTACGGAGATAATGGACCGGGGACGGGAAAGATTGAGAACATCGACGCCCTGGAAATATTTGCCATGCAGGCCGGGATTGTCCTGGACCGATCGCTGCTGGAACGCAAGTTGGAAGATATACAGAGCCCATGAGATTTTCCGCTGAGCGGAATAAGCGGGGCGTCCCTGATTCTCTGGAGGAGAAAATCCGGTGAAAAAAGCGATATTGATCGTTGAAGACTCGTCAACCATGAGGTCGCTCATCGCGTCGACGCTGGAAGACATGGAGGACTTCGACATCACCGAGGTAGCAAGCGGCTTTGAGGCGCTCAAAGCACTCCCGGGAAAAGCCTTTGATCTCATCATCACGGACATCAACATGCCCGATATCAACGGCCTGGAGCTGGTGAATTTCGTCAAGAAGCACCCCAACTACAAAGAGACACCGTTGATGATCGTGACCACGGAAAAGGGCACGGAGGACAGGAAGCGAGGCATGTCTCTCGGCGCGGACACCTACCTTACCAAACCTTTCGAACCGGAAGAGCTGCAGACGGCCGTCACCCGGCTGCTGAAAAAGAAATAACCCCTGACGAAGGCGAAGGAAAGTATATGAAAGGTCGAGAAAAAGCGGTTAC
>CAYUBU010000048.1:0-5009 GCA_964443105.1 uncultured Nitrospirota bacterium | reverse complement strand
CGGTGCCGGACTTGTCACGGCGTAGCATTTTGCGAAGACGGATAAGCTGCCACATGCGGCGTTGCAGAGAATTTCCTGATTTCGAATAAGGGTGCCAGGCAGGCCTGCCTGGCACCCCGTTGCCTATGCGCCAATCTTTCTGAGGTAAAACAGCCGAGGCATCCTGCCTCCGGTGTCAGGCTGGCAGCCTGACCCATTTCCACCGGCCGGTGGTATCCGCCAGGTTAGAGGCCGAGAATAAAGGAGAGAATTTCGTGATGAACCTCCGATCCCTTTTCCCCTACAATCACGTGCCGGTCCATGTCCAGGAGGGTCAGTTTTTTCTCCGGTGACGCGAGCTTCTTGATAATAAGGTCGGCACTGACCGGGTCGACGGTGGGATCCTTTCGTCCTTGAATGATCAGGGCCGGCGTATAGATTTCCCCGAGACGGGACTCGGTCTTCTCCATGAGATCCTTGAACTCCTTCAGCGCGCTGATCGGGATATTCTGGTAGTTGATCCGCGAATTCTCCGGGTCGCCTTTCTTGTACCGCTTGACGCCGTCGAGATAGGGGAGAGCAGCGGCGAGGCGGTTGATCTGATTCATGAGGTTCGCAAATACGATGTTTTTGTTTCGGATACGCAGAGGCGTTGAAACCGAAACCACACCGCTGAAATCAGTGCCCTTCTCTTCGGCCAGCAGGAGTGCCAGGCAGCCCCCCATGGAAAAGCCGACCACGAAAAGCTTTTCGCAGCTCCTCTTGAGTACTTCATAACCCCGGTCCAAAGAGCGGTACCATTCCTGAAAACTGCGGCGGTCGAGGTCGCAAGGGGAGGTCCCGTGTCCTTTGAGGCGCACGCCATAGACGAAACAGCCTTCTTCGCTCAGGAACTCACCGAGGGGTTTCATCTCCGCCGGGGAAGCGGTAAATCCGTGTATCAAGAGAACCCCGACCCGGGGCATGGCGGAGCCCACAGGGGCGAGAAAGAAGGGGGCCCCTGTCTCGACCAGGGTTTCTTCTTTGTTAATCTCTTCATATTTCGGTTTGCAGTAATGGTTCAGGTCCCGTTCGTAGCTGCGCACGTCGTCATCATAGAGCATGGAGGCCCATGACAGGGCGCCGTCGAGATGATCAAAATTGGTCAGCACGCCGCGCACCGTTTGTTCTATGATGGGAATGGTGCGATTCTCGTTGTGCCGGACTTTCAGAAAATTTCTGATCCGAATTTCATCGAAATGATAGGACTTCTCCAGCGCCGGTAGAAATATGTAATCGCCGTTTTGTCTCTGTATCAGTCCCGAAGCCTCCGCCTGAAGGACGATATCCAGCAGGTCCCGGCTGTTATGGCTCAAGAGCGCACCGTAACGGTCGGGTTCGACGAGAGACCGGTGCAGAAAGACAGATGGGCAACGCTGCAGTTTCTTGATGGAAAAGTAAAGTACCCGGTCAAAAAACTCGCTGGAGACCTCCTGCTGTTTATAGCGGCGCAGAAGTTCGTAAATGATTTCGGCCGATAGGTGTCCCAGATTGATGGTAACCATGGAGTAGATGGACTTCATGTAGTGGACCATGATCCGTTCGGAGAGAATCTCCGAACGGAGGTTTTCGAGCTTGGTGATGAGACGTGAATAGGTGTTCTTCAGTACCGTTCTCTTCTCCACGAAAAAACGGGACGCCAGGAGAGCCCGGTCCATGCGGCTGTAGTAGTCCCTCACCGATATGGCCTCGGCCAGGCGGATATCCATGTCCGTATCCTTGAGAAGGATGTTCCCCTCAATAATGAGTTCCTCCGCAAGCCGTTCGCTGGTGATCTTGCCGAGTCGGTCCGCTACTTTTCGAAGAAAGTTGTCATCTCCCCGAAGGGGGTAAAAGGTAATATTGGCCGGCACGATGCGCACCGGCTCCGAAGCCCGGGCCAGGGCTTCTTCCAGGTCCTCCGTTTCAAACATGGCGGTCATGTCCCGCAATATTTTCGTCTTTTTCCTCTCATAGGCCAGGATGAAGAGTTCTCTCATGCGCTGGGCGTAGAGCGCAATGACGGCGGCCCCTGTGTGGGGTTTGCGATAGGTGCGGGTATCCCGTGAGTAGATGCGGAGGCGGCCGCGGGGGCCTAGCACTCGTCTGTCCTTGATCATGGCGCCTTCCGGGAAGATAATCGACTTGCGGCCCCGGTTGATTTCACAGGCCATGAAGTGAATCAATTCGGGGAGATTTGTGGGGACGGCGCCGATACCCAGGAGATAGTTGCGGAACCCCTCGTCCCGGAGAAGTTCGGGCGCCGCGAGGGAGCGGCAGGTCTTGCCGGTTTTCTCGTATATAAGATATTGGGGGATGAAAGTCTCGAAGCGGGCAAAATGGTTGAAGAGGAAGATGTCCCCCTTCTCAAATTGACCTGACTCGTTGTGGACCTTGATATTCACTTTGAGAAAACGGCGCAGAACATCCAGAACGACCCGGGTTCGCCTGTAACTCTTTGCCTGGATTGTCAGGTCTTCTTCGGTGATGGTGGGGATGTGCCGAGCTGCCACGGTAAACACCTGGGTGGCCCTGTTCGTAAACGGGGCAACGGGGTCCCAGGCAGGCCTGCCTGGCACCCTTACCTCGATACGTCACCATATTTGCGAACAGGACCACTAAGTTGCCGAAAATAAAGTTATTTTAACATTGGTAGTGGAATAAGACAAGGATGAGGCGGCTCCCGGCGGCAGGGGTGAACAGGGGGCATCGCCGCCTAGCTCCGCCGATCTGTCACTCAGGCGCCCGTTTTGGGCGGGATGGACGGTTATATCCCTCAGAACGCTGTCCGCCTTTTCTGAATAAATTTTGACAGGAGGTGCTCCGGTCTGATAGATTCTGCGGCTCATGATCGTTGTTCAGGGAACCGGGTTACGGGTTCAAGGTGGAAAAAGAATCAGGAGAAGAATGATGAAGCGTAAACAGTTCTGGATGCTTTTAGCGGCGGCACTTCTGGGTGAGTGGCTAACCGGGTGCGGTGCCTATCGCGGCGGTTCGAGCATGAAGAACGCCAATGCCTATTATGAGACGGCCCATTACGATCTGGCGCTCGGTGAGTATAACAGGGTCCTTGAGTCGGATCCCGACAATGCCGTTGCCTATTATAACCGGGCGAATACCCATTACGCCCGTGGGGACTACGATGCGGCCCTTGTCGATTATACCCGGGCCATTGAGGTCAAACCGAAATACGCGAAGGCCTTCAACAACCGGGGTGCCGTCTATGGCGACAAAGGCAATCATGACCTGGCCAAATCCGATTATGCCCGGGCCATTGAACTCAGGCCCCGGTACGCCGATGCCTTCAACAACCTCGGTACGGTTCACTTCACCCAGGGGCAGTATGACCAGGCGATTGACCAGTATAATGAGGCAATCCGCATCAATTCAAAGGAGTCGCTGTTCTTTGCCAATCGCGGCCGGGTTCACGGGGCAAAAGGGGAGAGGGAAAAAGCGATCGCCGACTACACCCAGGCCGTCAGTATCGATCCCAGGAACGTTGGGAGCCTGGTCAGCCGGGGGAAGTTATATGCCGCACAGGGTAAGTATGATCTGGCTATCGCTGATTACAGCAGCGCTGCGGCCGTGTATCCTGCCTTCTTCCAGGCTTATTATCTGCGGGGCCAGGCCTACATGGAGCAAGGGCGCCTGGCCGAGGCCATCACCGATTTCACCGAAGTCACCCTGAGAAATCCCGATTACGCTGAAGCGCTGCTGGAAAAAGGCCGGGCCTGCGAGAAATCCGGCCGGGTTGAGGAAGCGATGGAGGCGTACAAAACCTTTATTGATACGGCGCCGGAAAAGTATGAGCAGGGGATTCGGCTGGCAAGGATCCGGTTCGGGCAACTGAGCAAGGAATTGGACGAGATCCGGGCCATTGAGAGAGACGGGACGGGCCGCTGAAATCTATTCTTCCGCGGGGACGGGATGTTTCACGGCGGCGACAACCGGCTCCTCCTGGCCGGAAACAATATCGCCGGTCAACAGACGGCGGATACAGCGTTTCAGCCGGGCGGCATTGCTCTCGCTCAGGCCGCGGAATTCAACCGCCATGCCGAGAGGTGTCTTGGCCAGATCGCCATACCGGTCTTTGGTGTAAACCACCGTCCCCGCAACCTGAATCGATTCCTCCTGATCCATGGGAACAGTGACTTCCATCTCCGTACCCGCCGGATAGGGGCTGATGGTTCTCACATAAATGCCTCCCTCCGAGAGGGTATCGCCGTGCAACTCCTGTACGGCGCCGTCACAGACGATCCTGACCTTTCCACTATAGGCTGTTCGGATATGTTTCCTCATTCTCCCCATGGGACTGAAAATGCAGTCCTGGAGGATCTCATGCAGTTCGTCCAGCTGGACCGGCTTGGCCAGTACCCCGGAGCATCCCAGTTTCACACAGGCCTCCACGATTTCCTGATTCGTGTCAACGGTGACCACCACCACCGGCAGGCTCTGGATGGTATATTCTCGTCTGATCCGCTTCAAGGTCTCAAGACCATCGAGGACCGGCATGGCCATATCGAGGAGAACGAGATCGGGGTCGGAAAGCTGGAGCATCCGGAGCGCTTCCATGCCGTTCTCAGCGGGGATGATTTCAAAGCCCATCCGTTTGAGCAGCAAAGAGATGTACATGACCGTGGTTTTGTTGTCGTCCACCAGCAGTATTTTTTTCTTGGCAAAACCCATGGGCGCCTCCGGAAAACCTGAGTTAGTCAGTTAGTATTATTATACCTATGGCCATGCCCCGGGTCACCTTTTTTTTTGCTTCTATCGGGTCGGATGCGCTGTTGTTGTGCCGGGTGCCGCGCCAATTCAGAGGCGATACAGGCGAAAACCGCAGGCGGCTGAGTACGGATCTAATCGGGCAGACTTGACGCAGGTCGATTCCTGTGATTAATTGAGACTATCCGACGGGGGGGGCGGAACGCTTCCCCATTTTATATTTCTTTAAATTCAATAACTTCGATATTTTCCATTGAGAGTAATGCAGCTTCACTATAATGAATTGAAGC
>CAYUBU010000047.1:0-2911 GCA_964443105.1 uncultured Nitrospirota bacterium | reverse complement strand
CAGATCACGGTCGCGGACAGGGATTGGCTGAAAGAAGAATCGGCGAAACAGAAAGCGGATAAAGACAGCCCGCCGGATTGGAAGGAACCTGACGAGCGCTATGCTGATACAAAGATGACAAAACTCGAAAAGAAAAGGAAGGATGGTGAATGACAGAAGGGAGACGACAGATGTTGTAATCGAATATGAATGCAGAGCACTGAACAACCAACCAGCTCCAGGCCACCTCAACGTTAAGGAGTGATTATAACGCTCAAGAAAAATGTATGTAGTAAAGTCATTTACGAGATTAGCGGAATTTTATATCAGGCGTCAGCGTCATGGCGCCATAACTTTCGAAAAACAAATGGAGGTCCATCATGCCTGAATATTTAGCACCAGGTGTCTACGTCGAGGAAATCGATAGCGGTCCGAAACCCATCGAAGGGGTGAGCACGAGTACCGCTGGATTTCTAGGCGAAACGGAGCGGGGGCCGACGGTTCCCCGGCTGGTGACGAATCTCGATCAATTCCGCCGCCGGTACGGAGGATATAGCTGGAAAACCCAGCCGGATGGAAAATCGGAAGCAGTTCCGACCAACTCGTTCCTGCCCTATTCGGTGGAAGGCTTTTTCGCTAACGGCGGCAAACGCTGCTTTATCGGGCGGGTAGTCGGCAAGGGAAACAAAACAGCTCATCTTACGATAGAGCCTCCTGGCCTAAGCAGCTTCTCTCGGCCGCCCAAAAAGACGAGCAGCCGCAAAGAACCTGAGAAGTCGGAAAAGTCCCCAGGCGAAACAATCCCCCCTGCACAGGAAGAGAGTCACGTTGCCGCAGACGACCCGTTGTTTACGGTCACGTCAGTGGGCCCAGGAACCTGGGGTAACCGTATCGGCATCAGGATCATGGAGGCCAGTCTGCAATCGGAGAAGAGGAATAAGCTCTTTAAATTGATCGTGTCTTATTGGACAGAGCCGCCTGCAGATTTAGATGACGAAACTGCGACCGTTTTGGAGGAGTATGACAATCTCAGCCCGGATGCCTCCAGCCCTGACTTCTTCGAGAAGCGCATCAACCATGTCTCGAATCTGATCGAAATAGAAGCCGATCCGGTTGCGGGGGGAAAGCGTCCTGCTGACATGAACGTGCGATCGTTCCTCGAGGACGGCTCTGATGGGAGACGGATTAACCTCGACGATTACAAAGGATCGCAAAATATCAATACCGGAGAGCGCACAGGACTCTCCGCCTTCGAGACCGTCGATGAGATATCGATCGTCTGCGCTCCCAATGAGAACGATTATGACAAAGACTTGAGCAAAGAACTGGTTATCCACTGTGAAGAAAAAATGAAAGACCGGTTTGCGGTGCTGCAAGCTTCACAGTCGGCCGGGCCAGTGGGCAACCTCGAGCCTCCGGTTGATTCCAAATACGCGGCGTATTACTACCCTTGGGTCAAAGTGATCGACCCGGTTACTAACATGCCGAAACTGGTGCCACCAGGTGGACACATTGTCGGCATCTATGCCCGTAGCGATACCCAACGCGGTGTACATAAAGTGCCCGCCAACGAGCCTGTGCGGGGTGTCAGCGAGCTTCAATTGTCGTTGACCAAAGGCGAGCAAGAGATCCTCAACCCCAGAGGGGTCAATTGTATTCGTTCATTTCCAGGCCGTGGTATGCGCGTCTGGGGTGCCCGAACCACATCGAGCGATCCGTCATGGAAGTATGTAAATGTCAGACGTCTCTTTCTCTACCTGGAGGAGTCTATCGAAGAGAGCACTCAGTGGGTCGTGTTCGAGCCCAATGATCAGCGCCTTTGGGCCAGGGTCAGGCAGAGTGTTTCTGATTTCCTGAAGACCGAATGGAAAAATGGTGCGCTCATGGGCAATTCCCCTGAAGAGGCTTTCTTTGCCAAATGTGATGAGACAACGATGACCGATAATGACATCGAAAATGGCCGTTTAATTGTGCTGATTGGGGTTGCGCCCGTCAGACCGGCTGAGTTTGTTGTATTTAGAATCGCACAGTGGCGGAGTGGTTCTGCTATTGCGGAATAACAGAGGAAACGGAAAATGCCAAATAAAGACCTTAAAGACCCCTATCGAAATTTCAGGTTTCGTCTCGAGATCGACGGTATTGACCAAGCAGGATTTCGCGAAGTAACGGTGCCGGACAGTACCCAGGATGTCGTCGAATACCGTGAAGGTCATGAATTACCCACACCCCGTAAGCTCTCCGGCCTGGTGAAATATGGCAATGTATCGCTTAAGTGGGGCATGACTGACTCCCTTGATGTGTACAACTGGCGAAAGGCCGTGGAAGACAAGGGGGCAGAAGATAACCGAAAGAATGTTGCGGTCGTCCTTATCGATGAAAAAGGCGATGATGTTGGACGATGGAATTTCAGGCGGTCATGGCCAATAAAATATGATGCCCCGGATTTAAATGCCACAGGGAATGAGATCGCGATTGAAAATCTGGAAATCGTGCACGAGGGGATGGAGCGTGTAGGGCCTTAAAGAATGGTGATTGTCAGTGAAAGGATCGAAAACGATGCTCCAGACAGAACATGAATTCACATTGCCGAAAGGCTTCCTGGATGATCAGGGAGAACTTCACAAAAAAGGCGTTATGCGTCTCGCTACGGCAGGCGATGAGATCCTGCCGCAGAAGGATCCCCGGGTGCAGAACAACCCCGGCTATCTGACCGTGATCCTGCTTTCTCGAGTGGTCACTAAACTGGGAACCCTGGAGGATGTGAACCCACGGATCATCGAGGGCCTCTTCGTAGAGGACCTCGGTTATCTCCAGGAGTTGTATCGAAGGGTGAACGGTGATGAGGCGCTCACGCTCTCGACCAACTGTCCGCATTGTGGAGAAAAGGTGGAGGTCGGTTTCAGTCCGGGGGAGTCCTGAGCTACCCCCTCGA
>CAYUBU010000046.1:0-9000 GCA_964443105.1 uncultured Nitrospirota bacterium | reverse complement strand
TAGCCCCAGCCCCCGGGCCGCGGCCAGAATCACATCGGGGAAGGCCCGGGTATCGTAGACCGGTTTGACCACGGGCTGAACGATCCCCATCACCTCGTTCTGGACCCCGGCAAAGGGCACCACGTCACCCCAGCTCTCAAGGTCCGTATGGTCAGGGAGAATCAGGTCGGCCTGGCGGGCCGTGTCATCCATAAAAGAAGCAAAACTGATAATGGCGGGAACCTTTGACAGGGCATCCTGAAAGCCCATCGCCTTCGGCATGGTATGCTGGGGGTTGCTTCCATAGAGCAGGACAAGGCCGATTTCTCCCTTTGCCATGGCGTCCACGGTGGAGGCAAACTCTCCGTAGGTCGATGCCTGGTCCCGGCGGGGGGCACCCGACGGGAAAAGAATGCCTCCCGATACCCCCACATTTCCCACCAAAAGATTGAGGAAATAGACCGCTTCGACGGCATCCAGACCGTTGGTCTGGGCGGCAACGGACTCTCCGGCCACCGCAATGGAGGGCTGTGTCCTGGCAAATTCCCTGGCGTGAGACAGTATCATTCCTTCCGCAATCCCCGTTCTCGCCGCCACCGTGTCCAACTGGTAGTCATGCAATTGCCCAAGCCAGGCCCGCGGATCTCCGCCGGCACGCTGCACCGATTGAGGATTGTAGAGCTTTTCTTCCAGAATCACCCGGGCCATGCCGAGAGCCAGGGTTCCCTCCTCTCCCGGTTTGACCGGGAGCCAGTCGTCGGCGGAAGCGCCGGTCATGGACATCCGGGGACCGGCGTAGACAAAGGCGCCCCGGATCGTCCGCCGCCCCTGGCGCATCTTGCCGAAACCGTCGGCATACCGCACAGGCGACAGGTAGGTTTCAAAAAGATCGGCGCCGAAGCTGAGGAGGTAATGGGTGTTCTCGAGATCATAATCGGGGAGATCGGGCCGTCCGTAAACCTCGAGATTCGCCTTTTCCATCACCTCGGTGTTGAGAAAGTCGTAGGAGACGAGGCGGGAGGAGCCGTAAGCCGCCATGAAGTTCTCAAGAAGCCCCTTGAGCGTTCCCCCCAGACGGGGTGTCATCATCGCGAGTCCATCGCCCTTGCCCTGGTCCCGCAGACCCTTCAGCTGCTCCAGGAACATTGCGAGCCCCTCTTCCCAGGAGATCGGCTCGAATTCCCCCGAGCCCCGGGCACCGGTCCGCTTCATCGGCTGGCGCAGCCGGTCGGGATGGTAGAGTTCCTGAACCGCCGCCTGGCCCCGGGCGCAGATTTTGCCCCGGCTCACAGGATGGAGGGGGTTGCCCTCGATCTTTTTCGCCCGCCCTTCGTCCACCCGGACCAGAATGCCGCACCCCGCGGGACACTGGCGGCAGGTGCTGGCATAATAATTGGCAATACCGGGAATGGAGCCGTCATCAGGGGGGATGAGGAAAGGGATCAGTTTCTCCGTCGGTTTGGAACAGGCTGAAAGCATGGCCGCCGCCGCGCCGAAACCGCTCCATTGCAGAAATTCTCTTCTCCTGATACTCATGGCACTCCCTTAGTCTTGCGCCCCGTCAGATATGGCAGGTCCAACAATCGATGCTGGCATTGTTTTCCCGGTGACAGTTGAGACACCAGCCCATTTTGAGACTGGAGACCCGTTTGATCTTCTCCATGGCGGCAACATTCCCGTGGCAGAAATCACAGGCGACACCGGCGTTGATATGCATCTTGTGGGGAAAGTAGGCGTGATCCGGCAGGTCATGAACCTTGACCCATGGAATCGGCTCCTTCCGCTCCCAGAAATCCATCACCCTCTTCACTTCCGGTTTATCCCGGGCGACGAAGAGATGACAGTTGGCGCAGGTCTCCACGTCGGGGACACCGGCCGCCCTGGAAACATTGGTGTAGCGATGGCAGAAGAGGCAGTTGATCTCGTTCTCACCGGCATGGAGTTTATGACTGAAAGCGATCGGCTGGGTCGGCGATGGGTCCCCCATACTCAAAGGGAGATTGTAGTTGAAAAGAAGGCCGGCGACGAGCGCGACGCCCAGGATACCCAAGACCATAAAAACAACAACCGGTCTCATTCGACCTCCCTTTGGCAATTCCAAGTAGAGAAAGCAGGCAGAGCGCCAACACTTTATACCAACCCCGGGGTCCCGTTGTCAAGCGCTTGTCCCGCGCCGCCAGGTCTCGTTCTCATTGAAGTGGGCCTGTTAAACGTGCGGTGCCCGCCCGCCAGCTCCAGGGGGTCGCTGCGCCGCCGGTCCGGCCATGGCGATAGTACACGGTCACGAAAAAGGGTGCCAGGCAGGCCTGCCTGGCACCCCCCGGGCAGCCCCCTAATCAACCAAGACAGGAATTCACGAAATCCCAGTTAATGAGATGGTCTACAAAGGTTTTGAGATAATCGGGTCTGCGGTTCTGATAATCGAGATAGTAGGCATGCTCCCATACATCAACGGTGAGCAGCGGCTTGATGCCGTGGGCGACGGGGGTATCGGCATTGGCGGTCTTCATGACCTCCAGGGAATCTCCCTTCTGCACCAGCCATGCCCAACCGCTGCCGAACTGGGTTGCACCGGCGGTCTTCAGCTCTTCGGCAAATTTGTCAAAGCTGCCGAATGCCTTGTCAATCTTGCTTGCGATGGCGCCTTTCGGAGCGCCGCCGCCCTTGGGCGCCATGCACTTCCAGTAAAAGGAGTGATTCCAGACCTGGGCGGCATTGTTGAAGATCCCCGCCTTGGATGCGTCGCCGGCGGTCTTCTTGATAATCGTTTCCAGATCGGCGCCCTGCAGGTCGGTTCCGTCGATGAACTTGGCCAGGTTGTCTACATAGGCCTTGTGATGCTTGCCATGATGGAATTCGAAGGTTTTCGCGCTGATATGGGGTTCAAGAGCATTCTTGGCATAGGGCAATTCAGGTAATGTAATGGCCATTGCATGTCCTCCCGAAATTAATGATAGGTTAAGAGCTTTCAACCTTCTTCCCCCCTGAATCTGCACCCACATAGGGATAATTCCCTTGTTGATGCTTCAGGGCTGCGCTCTGACTCAGTGACCCCCGTAAGGATACATCCCCTTCTTGATTTTTTCGAAGTTATCAAGGAGTTGATCATGCTTCTTCTCATCAGCAAGCAGATAGTCCACCAGGTACTCCTGAACGACCATCTTCTTCCCTTTCAGGTCCTCGAGGGTCTCTTCCACAAGGCCGACCATGCGTCTCTCGATGAGGAGGTGATTCTCGATCAGATCCCACACTTTTGACATTTCGTCGGGGGAAAGTGAGAGAGCCTCTTTCTCAATGCTGTCAACGATCAACTGTTGGACTCGGCGATGGGTCCCGGAGTCACGCTGGATGATCTCCATGACCAGCTTTATGATGGGATTGTCGGTCTTTTCCATGATCGTTTGGGTCGACTCGACCGATGCGTCTTCGATCTTCTGCCAGGTTTTCATGTTCCTGGATATCTTTTCCTGCAAATCCTTTGTCTTCATCCTCGGGCTCATTTCCTAACCTCCTTATTTAATGAACGGCTGTCTGAAAAATGTCAGTGGGTGAGAGTCCGGTGTGATCACAGTCACTACCAATTCTCCCCAAGCGTTTCAAAATGGGCTTTCGGGTGGAGACAGGCAGGACACATGTCCGGAGCCTCGGTCCCGTCGTGGAGGTAACCGCAGTTCCTGCAACGCCATGTCGTCTTGCTGTCCTTCTTGAAGACCTTACCACTCTCCACGTTTGACAGCAGGTCGTTGTACCGCTTTTCGTGCTGCTTTTCCGCCACAGAGATGGCTTCGAAGGCCTTGGCCACCTCTTCCAATCCCTCTTCCCGGGCGATCTTCGCGAAATCGGGATACATGTGGGTCCACTCTTCGTGTTCGCCGGCTGCCGCGGCCTGCAGGTTCTCGGCGGTGGTTCCGATCTTGCCCGCGGGGAAAGCCCATTTCACCTCCGCTTCGCCCCCCTCCAGGAATTTGAAGAAGCGCTTGGCGTGCTCTTTTTCCTGATTGGCCGTCTCTTCAAAAATATCGGCAATCTGCACATACCCTTCCTTTTTCGCCTGACCGGCGAAATAGGTGTAGCGGTTTCTCGCCTGAGACTCGCCTGCAAAGGCGGTGAGCAGGTTTTTCTCCGTTCTCGATCCACTGAGTACCATAAGACAATCTCCTATAAAAGTAATATTTGGCCCATCCTGAAGCTGATCAGCCTTGTGGAAAAACTGACGCACCCCGGTTACCCGTTTCCTGCGTCTATTAATGAAGAACCCGGTTATGGATGCTTGCGGAATTTGCGGTGCTCCCGTGCCTTGCCCTGCAATATGCTCTCTCTCTGGAGACTGAGACATGCCGGAGAAAGAGCAAAGAACAGAAATTTCCGGGCTGAACACCCGGACGGAGCCCGTAAACGTAAGACCTTATTAACACAAAAAAAGCTACCAGCAGGCCCCCGATCTGTCAAGCGCCCCCGTCAAGGGAAGACCCCGGAACCGACCCGGCCCTCAGAAACGGCCAAATCGGGTCAACAGCAGCTGCCGCTATCGTTACCGCTGCAGTCACAACTCGGTTCACCGCCGCTAATCATGGCATTGATGTAGGCTGCGGCGCAGCCGACCCCCGCGTCCACAGAAATGGCGTCAAATTCGCAGTTGCTGGCGCAGGCCCCGCACTCGATGCACCGGTCCTTATCCACCAGGGCCGCCCTTTTCCCGTCCATGGCGAATACCTGGTGGGGACAGACCTCGACGCACCGGGTACAGCCGACACATTTATCCGCCTCATAGGTGAGGGTCGACACGTCCGCCAGATATTTCATAGAACGCCCCATTCGCTGATCTTGAATACAACCAGGAGAATCGCCGAAACCGCCAGCGCCGTCATGTAAACGGGCATGGCGAATTTAAGCTCCTTTTCCACCCCCGACTTCCCGGTGAAGGTTGTGGACCCGGTAAAATTGAGGGCGAGAAAAGAGCTGATCATGGGAAACAGGAGGCAGGCGGCGGCCAACAACGTCTTGCTCTTCAGCAGATCGGGGCCGCCGGACACCAGGACCAGGGCAACGCCCGCCAGGCCGACGAGCCATCCCTTAATTCCGAAGGATCTCCCGGGGATAAAAGGGAGCAAGAGGGGTGTTGCAAATGCCCCCGCCAGGAGGGCCGCCAGGCCGAGAAGGAGAAAGGGGTATCCGCCGAACCAGGCGGTCTTGAAGAGAAGTCCCTCGGGCTGCAGTCCGAAAACCGCAAGCACAATGGCGGCGAAAAGGGGAAATTTCTTCAGCGCGGGATTGAGTTCCATGGGGGTCAGTACAAGCCTGTCCACAAGTGAAAAGGGCACGGTCCGCATGGACGGCGTTGCCTTATAGCCGGCCTTGACGTAAGTCCCAATGTCCCTGGCCTGGACGGGGCCGAAGGAGACGCGGAACCCGCTTTTTTCTTTGACCTTGTGGGCATGAATGCCCGGCGCCCCGAGCTGGGGAACGATCACCCTGCGGTGGCTCACCACGCGGTCCAGCTGAACACCGGCGATCCGGCGGACCAGTTCCTCGGTACTGAAGGTTCCTTTGCCGGCGGCACACCAGACGTTGATACTCTGGGTATCGAGTACCAGAATCCAGGCGTTCGCGCCGGCCAGGGCGCGGCGGAGCATGTCAAAACTCAGTTTGTAGTTGGCCGAGACGAAGACGTCGGAGGTGTCGTTGGGATTTCCAACCCCATAGAGGCCGGGGTCGACGGCGTATTTCATGCGGTACGCCCCGATGCGGGATCGGATCCGGCCCCACTGATCCGCCCTTGACCATTCGGTAGCCGCCCGGAACACAGGCCCCGCGGGCGTTGTCACCGTTCCCCGCGACCACTCGGGAGGGACCGCAGCCGGGATTTTCAGGGAGATACCTGCTGCCGTCGACTCGTCAGGGCAGCGGACCGGCGCCAGCCGGTTTTCGCCGGGGCAGCAGGCGGGCGTACTCTCCTTCTTGTCGCTGCAGCAGCTGTCGGCCATCGTTTCCTCAAATCACTCAGAGTCGAAGAGCATAATCAGGAACAGTCCAAAAGTCAAGGCGATATTCGCCACTTCGAATATGTCTCGGGGCATCAGCTTTGCCCCCGTTCCCTGAACAGAGGGCCCGCCGGCCCGCTTGACAGAGAAGGGGAACATGATAGACTTTAAGCCGGAAGCTTTGTTCAGTTCAATATGGATGACGCCATGAAACTGGAACTCTATGAATTCCCTCTTTGACCCTTCTGCATGAAGGTCCGTCGGGCCATTCGTACACTACAGGTCGATGTGGAATACAAGAACATTCTCTGGCCCCCCAATCTGAAGAAACTGTTGGCCGTGGGTGGTATGTATCAGATCCCCTGCATGTTCATTGACGGCAAAGCCATGTACGAGTCGGGCGACATCGTCGCTTTTCTCACGGAACACTATCCCCCCAAGAGTGTTTAGCCCGGAAATTGCATGAGGAATACGCTCTGGGCCGGCCACAAACGCCTCCTCCCGATCGGTTCCCCGTTGTGAAGGCCCGCCATTCCAACGGGTCTGAATGAATCAGAGGACCATGGAGCGAGGGGAAAACGCGCCTTTGATCACCATGACAGGAATTTTGAGGCCAGGCTCGGGAACTCCCCTCCGCTCCGCGGCGCTTCGCTTAGTGTCTGCTCCGGGGACACCCTCGCCCGACCGACCGGTTCTGAAATGACGGGATGCCCGGCAGGTCTGCCCGGAAACCTTATCCGGGCTAGCCCATGAACTCAGCCAGGGCATCGGCAAGCTTCATGGGGACAAAACCGAAGTTTTTCTCCACCGAATCGATCTCACAGATATTGTCCACACTGAGAAGGGCCAGGAGTTCACCGGTCACTGCAGGGATTTCCCTCCCCAGGACCCGGGCAGCAGACCGGGCCAACCCCATGAAAGGGAGGGCGAGGCGGGTCATCCCCATGGGGAGATGGACGATCGGCTTGTCCATCCCCAGGGCTGTCATGATGGCTTTCAGGATTTCATTGTAGGTGAGCTGTTCGGGCCCGCCCAACTCGTAAGTATTGTTTCTCATCTCTTCTGTCACCATCGCCTGCTGGAAGCACTTGACCCAGTCGCGGATATAGATGGGCTGCAGCTTCGCCGTCCCGTCGCCGGGGACGGGAACCACGGGGCCGGCGGTGAGAAGCTGTTTCATCCTTTCGGTGAAGCCGTCTTTCTTTCCCAGGATCAGGGACGGCTTGAAGATGGTATAGGGAATGCCCGACGACCGAACGATCTGTTCAGCCTCACCTTTTGTTTTCAGATAGCGATAGGGGGAATCGGGATCGGCGCCCAGGGCGGATTGAAAGAAGAGGGTGTTGACCCCTGCCGCCCGAGCCGCGTCAACGAGCTTCTGGGTTCCTCCCACATGGACCGTTTCGAAGTCAGCCCCTTCTTTTTCCTCAATGATGCCGACCAGGTGAACAACGCTTTCAATGCCCTCCAGTGCCCCGTTTAGCGAATCCCTGTCCTGAACATCCCCGAGTACGGCCTCAAAACCCAGAGAGCGGACCTGCAGTCCCTTCTCCTCGCTTCGCACGAGGCATCGGACCGGCGCATCCACCTCCTTCAGAGACTCCAGAAGATGGGAACCGACAAAGCCTGTGGCGCCTGTAATCAAAATCATAGATACCGGCTCTCATACCAAGCACCGAAGCCCTTGGTAACAAGCATAAACTCCCAAGGCCGCCCATCGGGAAGGGCTTCGGGATGGACGCTACGTACTTCTGAGCCACGCTTTACGTTTCAACCGGGAGCAGGATAAGGGTGCCAGGCAGGCCTGCCTGGCACCCGTTGCCTATGCAATATCCGGGTTAGCCCCCCACCACTTTCTTCAGCCTCGGCGTCTCGAACATACGGAAGATGTCCCGCATGAAGTACGGCAGATCGTCGGGAAAGCGCGAGGTGATCAGGTTCTGGTCTTCCGCGACCCGGCAGTCTCGATAGTCGCCGCCCGCGGCGGTCACGTCGTCCCGGATCCCCTTCCAGCATGTCAATTTCCTCCCCTTGACGACACCGGCGGAAATCAGAACCTGGGCGCCGTGGCAGATCGCCGCCACCGGAAGATTTTTCTTGAAGAAGTACTGGGTGATCTTAATGGCGTCTTTGTCGAGGCGGACCGATTCCGGCGCTTTGCCTCCCGGTATGACGAGGAGCGCATACTGATCAGCCGCGACATCCTTGAAGGCGTGACCGGCCTTGCACTCATACCCCCGCTGACCGGTGATGGTCTTTTTGCTGTGACTGGCGATATCCACCTTCCATCCCGCTTCCTCGAGGCGGTAGAAGGGATAGATAAGCTCCAAGTCTTCGAATCGATCTGCTGCTATAATCAAGGCCCGTTTCATCTTGCACCTCCTGGCAATTCGCTCACCTGTTACCTCCTTCAGCATTGACGGAGGCTTCCCAATAGACGGTTACATACTACCTCCCGTCGTCCGAGAGGGCAAGCGGCGGGAAGGGCTCTGGAACACCGTGGAAAGGAGGCAGGTCAAGGTGCCTTGGGAGCGACGAATCCGTATTCCTGATATATTTTTCTTGCCGAAGAGGATAGGACAAACTGAAGGAATTTCTCGCCGCTTTCGGGGTGAGGGGCCTTTCGGAGGCGGCAGACGTAGTAATTCACAGCATCTCTCTGATCCACTGCCTTTCCCGGTTCAATCGCCTCCAGGGCCAGCCCCTCCCGCCGGGCATGGAAGAATTCCGTCGCCCAGACGGGCCCCACGTCGGCTTCACCCCGCAGCAGCCGTGCCGGGGTTTCCCGGTGGTGCACCATGGTCAGCAGGGTGGTCCCTGCTCTCTCTTTCTCCTCCATGATCCACCGGACCAGAGCATCTCCGCCGACCTGCCGGTACATGGCCATGATGGGGTGGGCGATGTCT
The DNA here is from genome assembly GCA_964443105.1 of uncultured Nitrospirota bacterium. Lineage (GTDB taxonomy): Bacteria > CG2-30-53-67 > CG2-30-53-67 > CG2-30-53-67 > CG2-30-53-67 > CAYUBU01. The sequence goes on along the minus strand of CAYUBU010000046.1, from coordinate 134 downwards.
TCGAGGTCGGGATTCGGCTGAGAGACCCGGATGTGGCCGGCGCCAAGATCGGCGACCGTCGAAATACCGGCGGGGTTTCCCCGGGGGACCATGAGAACGATTCTGTTGTGCAGGTAGAGCCGGTACGCACCGCC
>CAYUBU010000045.1:0-6522 GCA_964443105.1 uncultured Nitrospirota bacterium | reverse complement strand
CCCCTCAGCCGACGCCTTCTCGGCGCGCTGGTGACTCATGAGGGCGAATTCGTCCTGTTCCGCCCGACTGATCCCGAATTCCCGGGCCAGCACCTCTGCCGTCTGCCCCATGTTCAGGCCGCACACAGGGTCCGTGAGACCGAGCATGAGACCGACCACGGGCTGCAGGTGTGCCGGTCGGATCATGGAGAGCACCTTCAGCTTTTCGGGCAGGGATTTGGCTTTTTGAAATGCCTGAATAATCTCCTGAAATGATTTGGAGAAGAACAGGGGAATGTTGCTCATCGATTCTACACCGCCGGCAATAACAATGTCAGCCTCTCCCAGCATGATCTGACGGTAAGCGTTTACCACCGACTGCATGCCCGAAGCGCAGTTTCGGTGCACCGTGTAGGCCGGAGTCTTGTTGGGGATGCCGGCCTTCAGGGCAATCACCCGGGCGATGTTGGCCGTATCGGCAGGTTGGCCCACATTGCCGATGATCACCTCCTCCACCTGTGATGGATCCAGATCGAGGCGCTCCATCAACTCCCGGACCACGATCCGTCCCAGTTCGGAGGCTGAAAGATCGTTGAACTGGGTCCATGCCTTGATATAGGGGGTGCGAACCCCGTCCACAACGACAACCCTTTTGTTCTTCATGTATCCTCCATGGGTGGGGTGCCGCCCACGCGGCTGAATACGTTTGGAAGGGAATGCATGACCGCCATGGGTCTATTGCAGCATGGGATACCTTTTGGCTGGTCGGTCACGTTATCCAGTTCTCCCGATCCGGTTCAGGCCCGAGTATACCTGAACCGGGACAAGCTGTCAAGAAATCCCATGCAAATTCCGCTAGTTGAGCAATATACTTAACACCTTGCTTGAAACAAACTGTTTGACTTTTTACCGGTAAGGCTTATAGTTTAACAACATAACGGGACAGGTGAAAAATGACAAGTAAGATCAGACAAATAGGTATTCTTTCTCTTCTTTTACCGGCTTTTTTTCAGCTTTACGGTCTCCACGCCGCCCACGGCGCCGCCGATTCGATCATGCTGGAAAACGTCACCTACTCCCTCAGCAATACGGAGACCCGGGGCGTCAAGAAGTATGTCATGGAGGCCGATTTCAAAGCACCCAAAGAACGGGTCTGCGGCGTCATCTGCGATTATTACAACCACCACAGCTTCATGCCGAAAGAAGTCACATCCAGGGTCGTCGGCGGCAAGGAGAACGAATTGCTCCTGGAGTTCGTCCTTGATCTTCCATGGCCATTTGAAGATCTGGAAAGCACGCTGCTGGTCAATTTCAATAAAGAAAAAGCCAGAGCGGCCTGGAAGCTCGTCAAGGGGAACATCAAGCGCAACGACGGCACCATTGAAATCGACCAGAAGGGCGCCATGTCCCACGTGAAACAGACGACCTACCTCGATATCGGGCCCTATTACCCCGACTGGTTCATCAAGATCTACACCCGGACCCTCACCTACAAGATCATGCGTTCAATTCGGGACCGGATCGAAGAGGACGAAGCACCGCTGCCTGCAGGAAAGTGAAGGGCTCACGACTCCCGGGAATTGGTCTGCACCGGATCAGGAATGACAGGACAGGCGTCGGGGACCGCCGATCTCCCCACACGGCGGCTCACGGACCGGAAACCGAAAAAGAGGAGGAAGATCGCGGCAGCCAGGAGAACGATCGTGGCACCGGAGGCTGTGTTGAACTGGAATGACAGAAAAAGACCTCCCAGGGCGGAAAAGAGCCCGACCAGAACGGAGACAAAGATCAGCATCCGGTGACTGCTGGTCACCTCATAGGCGGCGGCGGCAGGGATGACCAGAAGGGCGGATACCAGGATGATCCCCACGACCTTCATGGAGATAACGATGGTGACGGCCATGAGGGTCAGGAGGAGATAGTAGAGGAAGGTCACGGGGATGCCGTTGACCTGGGCCGATTCCTCGTCAAAACTGATGTAGAGCAGCTCCTTGAAGAAGAAGACGATGGTCCCGAGAACGAGGACGCCCAGGACCGACACGATCCAGAGATCGGCGGCACTCACGGAAAGGATGTTTCCAAAAAGGTAACCAAAGAGATCCACATTGTACCCTTTGGAAAGACCGATGATCACCACGCCCAGAGCCATGGCCGCGGCATAGAAGATACCGATGGTCGTATCTTCATCGAGCATACCCTTTCGGCTCACCATCCCGATGAGCCAGGCGGTCCCCACGGAGAAAACAACCGCAGAGAGCGTCGGGTCAAAGCCGAGCATGAACCCGAGCGCCACGCCTCCGAAGGCGGCATGGGATATCCCGACGCCGATAAAGGAGAGCCGGTTCACCAGGACGAAAAAAGACATGACGGAACAGATGACACTGATCAGAACGCCTGCAGCCAGGGCTTTCTGCATGAAGCCGTAGGAAAGGAGTTCACCCATGGCGGTGGCCTCCAATCATGCGATGGGGAATCTTGCCGTGCATGACGGCTTCCACTTCCGTGCCGTAAAGATTCCGGAAAACATCGTGCCGCAGGATCTCCCCCGGCTTGCCGTGAAGATGGAGGGTGTGGTTGAGACAGGCAATGGCATCGCAATGAATGGGAACGACACCCACGTCGTGGGTTGCCATGATGACCGTGAGAGAATATTCCTTCTGAAGATCATGAAGCAAACGATAGAAGCTGTCCTGGGCGGCAACGTCGACAGCCGCCATCGGTTCGTCCAGTATGAGGATCTTCGGTTCCGAGACCAGGGCACGGGCGACGAAAACCCGCTGCTGTTCACCTCCGGAGAGATCGCCAATGCGCCGCTGCGCCGTGTGGCCCATGCCCACCTCATCCAGGCAGGCCATGGCCCTGTCCCGATCGGCCTTCCGGGGCCGATGCCCAAGACCGATCTTGCCGTACCTCCCCATAACCACAGTGTCAAAAACGGAGATGGGGAAATTCCGGTCGATGCGCACCTGTTGGGGTACGTACCCCATGATCCATGACCGTTTCGATCCTGTCCCCAGGAGCTTGCCTTGAACCCGGATTTCACCGGCTGCCGGGATCGTAAGCCCGAGCAGGGTCCGCAGCAGTGTCGTTTTGCCTCCCCCGTTGGGGCCGATGACGCCGGTGAAGGAGTTCTCCGGGATCCTCAGGGTAATGCCCTTGAGAACAAGGCATCCGTTGAGTTTCACGTCCACATCTTTTGTCTCAAGAATAATCGGTCCTTCCGATGCCATTTTCACCTCTGAGCGGTTCCGGCCTGTGCCAGTCCCCGCTCCATGATCGTTAGATTATGCCGCATGAGGTTAAGATAGGTGGACCGGTCATTGCTCTCGGGAGAGCCGACAGGGTCAAGTTCCAGGACCACCCCGCCTATCTCCCGGGCCAAAACTTCCGCCGCCTTGGGATTCAACTGGGGTTCGGAGAAAACAACTTTTGTCCCCGAATCTTTGACACTGCCGATGATCCGGGCAAGTTCAACAGGTGTCGGCTCTCGCCCCGGCGCCTCTTCGATGACACCGGCTTCAGTCAATCCATAACGTTTCGCAAAATAGGACCATGAGGGATGCATGGCAATAAAAGCTTTGACGGGAAAGGTTGCGACCGTCTCTTTGATCTCCTGATCCAGGTGCGCCAATTCTGTCAGATAGGCTGCGGCATTAGACTCGTAGGCGGCGCCGTGGGCCGGGTCGATTTCAATCAGAGCCTCCCTGATCCCTTTTACCTGTTCCATGGCGAGGACCGGATCAAGCCAGATATGGGGGTTGGCGATAGACTCACGCCCGTGGCCGCTGTGCCCCGTCTCCCGGATGAGTGCAATGCCCCGGGAGGTTTCCACCTCAACCATAGCCGGCCCGGCACCGGCCCGGACCACATCGGTGAACCAGAACTCAAAGCCCAGGCCGATTTTGATAAAGAGGTCTGCATCCCTGAGCGCCGCGAGGTTCCGGGGAGAAGGAGAAAAGACATGGGGACTGGCGCCCGGTGGAAGCAGGGTGACCGCGTCGACGAGGTCCCCGCCTACCCGGCGGGCGAAGTCGGCAAGGGGGTAGATACTCGCGACCACTTTAACCCGGTCAGAGCTTGACGGCGTCTCTGCCTGTTGAGCACACCCGGCGGCAAGAACCGCTAATGCCGTCAGCCACCAAAGTCCCGGGACACGGAATCGCAAGTCCCCTCCCCTAACCTTCAGTCCGTTCCCTCTGGTCACGGATCTCTACGTTTCAAAACTCATTTTTATGGGCCCCCAGGCCTGGACGTCTCTGTTGCGCCCGTTAATCCTGAATCCAGGGGCCGTCATGTCCGAATACGTTCTGTCTGGTCTTCGGGAACCGCTTCCAGTCTTCATGTGCCCCGTCAACGCTGCTGGGGGGCAGTCTACACAATCGGCCGCAAAAACACAAGAAAAGGAGGCATGTATAGGAGAGAGATGGTGTCAGTGTACCCCATGGGCGGGAGTTAACCCCGGGGCCGCGGAGCGAAGGCAAGAAAGACGCCTGCAGGGCATCGGAACAGCATGGTCAGGCTAGCACGCCGCCTTGAGCATGGTCTGAGTAGTCCTATTCCTGAATACAAGCCCATTCGGCCGCGTGGAGGGGAAAAGATTTTCGGACACGCGCCATCTCAACAGGGCCCGGAATCGGCAAGATCGTCTACCTGAGACAAGGGAAAAAAAAGGAGGGTGAATTCGCTTCACCCTCCTTTTAAAATCTATTGGAGCGGGAAACGGGATTCGAACCCGCGACCTTCAGCTTGGGAAGCTGACACTCTACCACTGAGTTATTCCCGCACGGTGCGCATTATTCTAACCATCTGGCCGGTGAAGTCAAGGGCTTTTTCCTGGAATCACGACAAGAGATGCCATGGAAATCCACAAGGCCCCCGACAGAAGCAGCTGACCTCGTGCCTGGAGCAAAAGTGCACCGACCTAACGGCCGGGCCGGTAGAACCCCCGATGCCCCTGGCCTACTGGTCCGCCGACTGCCGCAGCATCTTCTCTGCCTGCGCTGCCTCGCGGTTCAGCAGGTCGGCAGCCTCTTTGGCCTGGTCGATCGCGGCAAGCCCGGCGCCATCGCCGTTCAGTGCCTCCGGGACAGAGAGGTTTTTAGCAACCAGAAACGCGGTGACCAGAAGTCCCAGCATCATGACAACCCAGAAAAATCCTTTTATTACGACCCTCCCTCAGCATGGCGGCGGTTGCTGGACGGTTCGAAACTACCGGGTGCCGCAGTTTTGCGGCTTGGGAACAACGACGGGTGAGCAGGCCGACAGAACATGCCTGACTGCACGGCTATGAGTCGCTGCCCCACACGGCGGGCTCAGGATTTATACCCCACGAGTAATGTGGCATTGGCCGATAGGGGACGGGCATGGATCCCGGAAAACCCGGCCTCCTGGAGGAAGGTCTCTCCCTCGTCCAAACGGTAGTTTCGACCCTCTTCGGTATGAATCAGCATGTTCAGTGAGAAAAGAGCGCCCCACACCGGTTGGGTTCCCGCGGCATCGGTAAAAAAATCGTTGATCAGAACAGCGCCCTTGGGGCGCAGCGCAGAGAAAATTCTTCCCACAATCCGGCTCACGTCTTCGGGCCCAAAAATATGCATGACGTTCGACAGCAATACCACATCGTAGTGTTCCTCGCTCAAAGGAACATGGCGCAGATCAGCGCTGAGGAAGACGACCCGATCGAGCCGCCCTTCCCTCTCCATGTGACGCTGTGTGATTGGAATGACATCTTCCGTATCGACCACAGTCGCCTGAACACCGGGATAGTGTTCCAGGAATCGCCTGACAAAGGTTCCCGGCCCGCATCCAAGATCAAGGATTGTCTCGTCACCCCTCAATGGAAAGCCGGAAACCAAAGGGTCTGCCAGAGTGGAGGCCAGCCCTTCCATGGCGGTCATGAAGGCTTCCGTTTTTTCCTCCACGATCGCGTCGTCCGCCGTTCCATCGGTTGCCAAAGGGGCGCCGCTCCGAACTGCCTCGCCCAGCCGGGCCCATTTGTCTCTGAGGTGTGCCATATGCACAAGGGAAGGGGTCAAACTCCTGGCACCCCGGGGACTCAAGTATGGAGACAGGGCCTCGGGAATGCTGTAGCGCTCACCGTCGCAGATCAAGAGCCCCAGGGCTCTCAAAGCAAGGAGAAGACGCTCCAAGCCGTCCCTGTCAGCACCGAGCTTACCGGCCAGGTCCGCCGCCGAAATCGATTCGCTCTCCAGAATCCCAAAGATGCCGAGATCGAGGGCGGTAAAGAGGACCTCCGATTTCCAGTAAGCCGTTCCCGTTTCGAGGATGATATCCTGAGGATCCAAAAACGCCTCCCGTGTAAGAGGATGGACAACCGATCAACGGATCAGAAAATACGCATGAGATCATGTCACAAAAGGGCAGGGGGCGCAAGATGGGTGGTCGTCGTAAACATGCCGTCGCCCGTCTTTTTTACTGACCGAGTCTTTCCACCAGTTGATCGACCTCGTCCTCAGCTTCATTGAGGATATGGCAGTGCCGACGCTCCAGATCGAGGTCACTGGCAACATCTTCTATGAGGTC
>CAYUBU010000044.1:0-3126 GCA_964443105.1 uncultured Nitrospirota bacterium | reverse complement strand
CCAGGGTGATATCTTGAATCGACAGGGGGATCCCCCGCTTCTCAGCCTGTTCGATAACCAGGCCACGCATGACACCGGCGATTCCGCAATGTGTGAGGTCAGGCGTTACCAGACGGCCCCGACGGAAAAGAAACACATTGCTCGCGGTGCCCTCGATGAGATAACCCTCAGTGTCGAACATCAGCCCCTCGGCGATCCGATCATCGGACCACTCGGATCTTGCCAGGACCTGCTCAACGCGATTCAGCGTCTTCATGCCGGCCAGCGCCGGATTTCTCCCGAGCCGAATCGAACACAAACGCACTTCCACCCCCTGTTCCGGCAGGTTATCCGGATGCATGGGCCAGGGCGAGCAGTCGACGATCCGGTTGGGAACCGACGGCACGGGGGGGCGGTACCCCCTTTGACCAGCCCCCCGGGTGACGATGATCTTCAGAATCCCACGCTGTTCGGAGTCTATCTCCGCCAAGGACTCCTGGAGCAGCAGAGATTCGTCGGGACACTCGATTCCCATGCGTCCGCAGTCGGATCGCAGGCGATTCATATGGGCCCTCCAGAGACAGGGCCGTCCATCAACCACCGCCAGGGTCTCAAAAAGGCCATCGCCGTACTGCAGGCCCCGGTCGGCGGCCCCGATCACCTGGGCGGGTGCGCCATTAATCAGCAAGCTGGGATTCCCGCCGTCTAACGGAAAAGGCGGGAACCCGGTCCCGCCTTTTGTTCATCATCAGGATGATGGCTTCTGACCCTGGTCAGCCGGTGAAGCGGCGGAACACCAGGGATCCGTTGGTGCCCCCAAACCCGAACGAGTTGGAGACGGCCACATCGATGTCCATTTCCCTGGCCGTGTTGGGAACATAGTCCAGATCGCAGTCCGGGTCCTGGTTCTCCAGGTTTATGGTCGGCGGAGCCACCTGGTCGCGAATGGCCAGAACGGTGAATACGGCCTCGGCCCCGCCCGCCGCTCCCAGCATGTGTCCGGTCATGGACTTCGTGGAGCTTACACACAGTTTGTGGGCATGCTCACCAAAGGCCCTTTTGACGGCAATGGTCTCCGCCACATCACCCGCCGGCGTGGAGGTACCGTGGGCATTGATGTATTTGACCTGATCCGGATTGATGCCGGCATCATTCAATGCAATCAACATGCAGTCGCTGGCACCCTCTCCGTTTTCCGAAGGTGCGGTCATGTGAAAGGCGTCGGAATTCATGCCGATACCCACCAGTTCCGCGAGGATATTCGCACCCCGGGCCTTGGCAATATCGTAGGCTTCCAACACCATGACGCCCGCGCCGTCGCTCAACACGAATCCGTCCCGGTCCCGGTCCCAGGGCCGGCTTGCCCTCTGCGGGTCGTCATTGCGCGTTGACAGGGCCCGGGCCGCCGCAAAACCGCCCAGTCCCACCGGTGATGTTGCCATCTCCGCACCACCTGCGATCATGACATCAATGTAACCATGGCGTATGAGCCGGGCTGCCTCACCGATATTATGAGTACCGCTGGCACAGGCCGAGACGATAGAATAATTGGGTCCCTTCAATCCGTATTTGATAGAGAGGTCGCCCGCCACCATATTGACGATGTTCGCGGGCACGAAGAAAGGCGAAATCTTTCTCGGCCCCCTGTCAATATAGGCCTGGTAATTGTTTTCAATGCCCGTAATTCCACCGATTCCGCTTCCAATCGCCACGCCGATGCGCTTGGCATTCTCTTCGGTAACTTCGAGCCCCGCCTGTTCAATGGCCTGACAGCCCGCACCCATCCCGTAGTGGATGAACTTATCCATCTTGCGTGCATCTTTATTGGAGATATACTGGGTAATGTCAAAGTCGTAAATCGGGCCTCCAAAGTGAACACTGAACGGTTCGACGTCGAAGTGGGTGATGGGCCGAATGCCGCTTCTGCCGGCAGTTATATTGTCCCAGGACTCCGCAACCGTATGCCCCACGGGAGCGACCATGCCGAGACCGGTTACCACAACCCTTCTTTCAGACATGTTTGAATCTAACCTCTATGACAATTTCTTAGGATCGAAAAAGACAAAAGGCCGAACCCCGCTGAAACGGCAGCTTACGGCCTTGTCCGGTGACCTGCGGAGCGATCAGCTGGAATGCGCGACGATGTAGTCTACTGCCTGCTGTATCGTGGTGATTTTTTCGGCATCTTCGTCGGGAATCTCAGTCTCGAACTCTTCTTCCAGAGCCATGACCAGTTCCACGGTATCCAGGGAATCCGCACCCAGATCGTCCACGAAAGAGGCTTCCATGGTGGCCTCGTCCTCGGTGACACCGAGCTGTTCCACAACAATTTTTCTAACCCGTTCTTCGACTGAGCTCATTTTCTTTATTACCTCCGCGTAATTTCCAGGTGATGCCCAACGGTAACCGACGGGCTATTGTATAACAAAACCGTTAATTTTGAAGTAAATCCAACAGCGACAGCCGTTTTGGCGTCGGGCCTGATTTCTGACTGTTTTCCTTCGGTAAATAAAGCCATACAACCCCGACCGGGATTTCCCCTGTTGTCATCCCATGTACATGCCGCCGTTGACGTGAAGCGTCTCACCCGTAATGTACCCGGCTGTCTCAGATGCCAGAAAAGCCACGGCTGAAGCGATCTCATCAGGGCTCCCAAGCCTGCCAAGGGGAATATTCGACAACAGGGCCGCCTTTTGCGCTTCATGCAGTTCTCTGGTCATGTCCGTGTCGATAAACCCCGGCGCCACGGCGTTGACCGTGATACCTCGGGATCCAACCTCCCTTGCCAGTGATTTGGTGAAGCCGATGTGGCCCGCCTTGGCGGCAGAGTAATTGGTCTGCCCTGGATTGCCCGTTGCACCAACCACAGAGGTAATATTGATGATCCTTCCCTTCCGGGCCTTCATCATGGTCCGCAGGCAGGCCTTGGACAACCGGTATACGGAGGTCAGATTGGTGTTGATGATGTCATCCCACTCATCGTCCTTCATGCGCATGAGCAGGTTGTCCCGGGTTATCCCGGCATTGTTGACCAGGATCGACGGGGCGCCGAATTCACCGGACAGGGTCTTGATCACCTCATCAACAGATCCCTGTTCAGTGACGTCCAGCCTGATGCCGCGGCCTTTGATTCCGGCCGCCGCGAGG
>CAYUBU010000043.1:0-9506 GCA_964443105.1 uncultured Nitrospirota bacterium | reverse complement strand
AAGAAGCGGCCTATCCGCCTGATGCCACTGGATGACCATGCCACGAGACCCTGGGGGTCGGTTGGCTGCCGGGGCAATCGATGCCCTTGACTCCCTCCAGATCGGTCCCGCTGATAATGCCGGGGTCGTGTGATGAATCCCGGTCGATGAGGTGAGGGATTGTTTGGTGAACTTTTGGTGGTGTCATATCGAGTGTTGACTGAAGGTAGACCCAAGTCCATGAACTCCCAGGGCAGGCTGAATGATGCCATTGGATCTCCGGTGGCAGCCGCCGGCTGTATCCATGACCTTCAAGATTGATAGATCTGAATCTTTCGGCCTGCTTAGCGGGGAGAAAGCTCGAAAGGTCAATGCCCAGGAAGGGATCCAAAAATGACTGCTTGAATCAGCGGCAAGATTTTGGACCAGTGGTGCTCTTGGGGTCACATTGAAAATACAGCCAGCACACTGAGAAATGTAAATTCAAGGTGACCCCGGAGTCTTCTTTCGTCCGTCTATGTTTCATTTATGCAGGGCTGAATTGGTCCTTCTCAACGCCGCATTCAGGGCAGACCCAATCTTCGGGCACATCCGCCCACGGGGTCCCCGGGGCAACTCCGTTATCCGGATCACCTGTTGCGGGGTCGTAAACATAACCACAGACATCACACACATATTTTTCCATCTTTCTCTCCTTTCTGCCAACGCCACTGAACCTGCGCCGGCAAAGACCTAGCCTACTTCTTTTAGCCCATCCATTCCCACCGGATGAGAAACTGCAACCATTCGCCTGCGTCTTTAAGCGTTACCGAAGAACGAGCTGGTTTTCCAAACTGCACTTATGGCGCCTCACCTTAGTGCAGTCCTTCTTCTTAATCAACGCAAAAATGATGTTTCCCGGTCATATTTTCTTCTCGGCCTCATGATACCGACTTCCAGCCTCATCCCACCACCGGGGATTTCCCGGTTCTTCCCTGAATATCGGTATGGTGCCCCCGGCAGGACTCGAACCTGCGGCACCCGGTTTAGGAAACCGGTGCTCTATCCGCCTGAGCTACGGGGGCGTGGAGTATCTCGGGATGTGCAATAAGGATGGATGTTATTAGCATGAATCTAGAAACGAGTCAAGAAAAGGCTAAGCCCGGATATTGCATGAGTGATCGTCGTGAGAGGTCGTAGAAGCGCCGTAGGCAATGGGTGCCAGGCAGGCCTGCCTGGCACCCTTATTCTGGCTGAAGACATATTGTAATATTTCTAAGTGGTCCTGTTCGGAAATATGGTTATGCATCGAGAGGGTTGTAGCGCGGTCTCATCAAGGCGCGCGACTGAGGCGTACCCACTGCGGTACGAGGCAGGGAGCGAAACGCAGAGGAGGGCGCGCTACGGAACTCGAATGCAACCGTATTTTCGAATAGGGCCACCAAGTCAGGGAATTTTTTGCAACGCCGCATACGGGAGCTTATCCGGCGTCGTAATAGATTTGCTCATGCAATATCCGGGCTATATCAACTGGGGGAAACGAAAAGTGCCGGTAATCTTGAATGGGTAGTAGCCATCGCGATCCGCAATCTTGTCGAAAAGGGTGGCCACAGTGTGAAGGTTCATGGGGTCATTTTCCTTCGGTTTCAGCCGCGCATTGAGGTTGAGTTGACTGTCTCGAATGTCCTGGGGTGTGATTCTGATTTCCCCCTCCATCTCTCCCAGAAGGATGTCGCTGTCCACCTTAAAATGCCTGAGCTGCAGCGTCCCGTTTTGAAGGATCCCTGCCGCATCCATTTTATCGAAGGCAAAATCGGGGATGTCCAGCCCCTGAATCACAATATTCCGCACCTGCCCGTCACTCAGGGTCGCCTGGAGCTTGCCTGTAGCACTGGAAAATGCCTCAGCACCTTCAAGATGGACGTCCGCCTCTCCGGTGATTGCGCCACTCAGCTTGAAGTTGCGCAGATAGAACTGGGAGATCAGCTCCTGGATTCGGACATTCTTTAACCTCAATTCATAGTCGCCGGTAACCGGTTGTATGGGAAGGTCGAGCCGGGCACTTCCTTCCAGTTCTCCACCGTAGCCGATTCCTTCGAGCTTCAGGCTCAAATCCTTCATGAGGAGTGAAAGGGGACTGAACTTTACAAGGAGTTGCTCCCCTTTGTACGCATTGATCCTGCCGCTGCGAGCCGGAAGATAGACTTCCGCGTTCTTCAGCTGAAAACCGAAGGGGGCGGCAAAGGCAAATTCCTGGTACCGCAGCTCCACCCCCGATTTCTGCTCGAGCCGTCCGATCATGGTCTTCGCGAACCGCTTATAGGGGAATAAAATGGCCACGAGGAGGCAGAATAGGACGAGCCCGTAAAATAGATAGGAAATGGGCACTCGGCCCGATGGATGGCGCATGACAGTTGACCCGAATTGATTTTCTCTTGTGATTTTACTTTGTTTTCTGATAGTTTGGCACCGCACATTAACCAGGAAAGGAAAGGCATGTCAAGAAGAAACTGGCCGGTGGAAGTGCTCCTGGTGACCACTGCCTTACTGCTGATTATAGGCGCCTATCGCCTCCTGCCATCGATGGGGCCAATCGGAACCATCGGCCATGCCCTCGTCCCGTGGCTTTGGATCCTGGTACCCTGGGGCATTCTCACAATCAAGAGAGAATCCCCTGAAACCTTCGGCTTCCGGACGGACGACATTCTCCCCTCTGCCACGACCGGTCTGGTCATCTCTCTGGTCATTCTCCTTCCCTATTTCCTCATCTTTGCCTTTTTTTTTGGTAAACCGGCGCCCTTGCTGGATTCGGGATGGGCCGCTGTGACGAAATGGGTCAAGTTGAGTGTATACCAGCTCTTCGTTGTCGCCCTCCCGGAAGAGTTCTTTTTCAGAGGCTATCTGCAGACCCGGCTGAATCAGGTTCTGGGCCGCCCGTTCAGGCTCTTTGGCGTGGAGATCGGTTGGGGTCTTCCCCTGACGGCACTTACTTTCATGATCTTCCACTTGCTCTTCGGTGTCAATCTATGGAATCTGGGCGTCTTCTTCCCTGCCCTCGTCATGGGCTGGCTCAAAGACAAGACCGGTTCTATCACCGCACCCACCGTGTTTCACGCCCTCTCCAACATTTTTCTCTTCACCTTTCAGGGGCGCTTTTGAACCTTGAAGCTCCATGATGTTCTACATTCGCTTTGCCTGCTATAAACTTATAAAATATAGATATTTTCGGATTGATATTTCATCGTGGCCATCACTTCGCTCCGGTCTTTGCTCAAATAACGAATAAATCATTGACCAAAGAGCCCCGGTGCGAATACACTATTAATATAAGTAATTTAGGTATTTACGGGCAAATATTTAATCAGTCACATAGGTGAACGGCCGGCGAGAACCGAGACAGGATAATATGATCCTTGCCAGATTCCTTGAGTGGAGAGACGCTGCACGGAGCGGGGAATTCCGGGGCCGTGAATACCTGGCCCAACTCTACCGATTTTTCCTTTTCCAGGTTTTTGACCCGGGACTCAAATTTCTCTACCGGCTCCGCCTCTGTCTGAAAACCGGGAAGCTGGCCCCCTGCTCCACCTCCGATTATCGCCTCTTGAAAGAGGTACGGCGCCATTACCCGAAGCCCTGGCTCGTGCGGAGCTGGGGCATGACCATGCCCCTGACCCGGGGGCTGGCCAGCTATGACGATCTTATATCCCACGTTCATGCGCTCAAGCCCCATGCTCCCAGCCAATCCTGGATTCTTGCGGAAACAGCGATTCTGGCCCCATCCCTGGACTGCAAGGGCTTTGCGGTTCTGGTTTCTGCTCTCCTGACGGTCCACGGTATTCCGAACGAGCTCTGGATCGGTCTTCCGGCAGATGGCCTCATCGGACACGCCTGGATCATCGTTTATGCCGAAGGGGAAAGAATTGCTGTGGACCAGCTCAACGGCTACGGCACCAGGGAACTCGCATACCTCCACGATCACCCTTATGCCATGACTGTCCGGCTGTAAGGCCGCCGGATCCCCGCCGTGAAGTTTCAGAAAAAGCGTTCCCGATTCGGGGTTAATGCTGCAGAAGCGTCCCCTCTTTTTTGGCCCGGACAAGCGCCAGGTCAAAAAGGAAGAAGCTGATGGGGATCATCACGATTGGAAAGACGACCAGAACCGCCAGATCGACGCCGAGTTGGTTGATAGAACTGCCCGAGAGTACCGCATGCCGCATGGCTCGCAAGCTGTAGGTCAGCGGGATGAAACGGGAACAGGCCTGCAGGGCGTCGGGCAGGAGTGCAACAGGGAAGTAGACGCCGCCCAAAAGTGCCGAAAGGGCGCCGAAAACATAGGAGACCGGATCGCCCCTCTTGAAAGCGAGGACGAAGGCAGCCGACAGAATCCCGAAGGGTGAAAAAGAAAGAACCGTGAGCACAATAACAACGAGGGCGGACGGCAGATTGGCACCCCCCACATCAAGCTGGAAGAAGAGGACGCCCAGGAGAAGATAGAGGCCGACTTCCAACGTTGCATGCACGAAACTCCCGAGACTCGAATAGATGAGAATGGCCCGGGGAGAGGTGGGGGTCACCATCATGGCTTCCAAGGTCCCTGTCACCTGTCCTTCCCGGATATTCCCGGGGTACGCCGCCAGGGCCACATTGAAGTAACGGTAGAAAGCGATCCCCACCAGGACAAAGGGGAAGTATTCGCCGCCGTAGGCTGCCAGATAAGGTGTCGCGCCCTTCCCCAAAAGACGGGCAATGTAGTAGAAGAGAATAACGGAAAAAAAGATGGAAAAGATCCTGGATAGGAATGCAAGCCTGTAACTCTTTTCCACAGTAAGATCCTTCTGCAGAAAGGCGAGGGCCCTGTAATACCAGGGCATGCACAGGGTTGCCATACTAGACGGCCTCCTTACTGACAGCATCGAGGTAGATCTCATCCAGTTTCGAGTTTTTCTGCTCTATCTGTTTGATTTTGATGTTTTTTCTAACCATTTGCGCCAACAAGGACCCAAGGTTCTCTTCCGGCTCCCACAACGCCACTTCTATCCACTCTCCCTGGAGAGTGAACTGCCTCACAGCAGGCAGGGTTTCCATCCAGTCCCAGGAAACCCCGGTGGGGATCTCCCCGCGAATCCGATAAGTGCCCGAGGCCGACGTGGACCGGCAGAGGTCCCTAACCGCATCGACCCGCTCCAGTGCACCCCGATGGAGTATGGCGACACGGTCACAGATGCTTGCGGCTTCCGATAGCCGGTGGGTAACCATCAGAACGGTCGCCCTTCTTTCATCAGCCAGCCAACGGACCGACTCCAAAAGATTCCTGGCGGAGATCGGATCGAGTCCCCGGGTCGGCTCATCCATGAGCAGGACCTCTGGCTGCGCCAGCAGACCGCGGGCCAGGGCAAGTCGCTGTTTCATCCCCGCCGAATAGCCGTCGACCCGGCGGTCAAGGAATTCAGCCATCTCCAGCAATTCCCTCATTTCCTCTATCCTTGAGCCCAGCGCCGCACCTGAGAGATTAAGGAGCGAACCGAAGAACCGGAGGTTTTGGCGCCCCGTCAAACGCCAGTGGAAGCTTCTCTCGTCAGCCGCAACGAAACCGATCCGTTCACGGACATTCTTTTCATCCCCGACGACACCGTAACCGCAAACCGCGGCATCTCCGCCATCGGGCCGGATGAGCGTGGCCAGTATTTTGAGAAGCGTGGTCTTGCCCGCGCCGTTGGAACCGAGAAGTCCGAAAACCTCCCCTCTTGCCACGTCAAAGGTCACGTCCCGGAGCGCTTCGATCTTGTGGGACAAGCAAGAGGCCGACAACCACTTTGCCAACCCCCGGGCAGGATGAAAGATCTTGGATAGCTGGGAAACGTGAATGGCCGGGGTCATGGGCTCGGGCGCCTAGATTGAGGGCGTGTTGTGGTGGGTCGCGTTCGCATCCATGTTCCAGCCGTTCTGCTCGCCGAGAATATCTTCTTCGTAGACCGAGCGGGTAATGTAGAGCAGCGGCGCATCTTTGAGGCTGATAATTTTGGGGGACCGAAGCTTCTGTCCTTCGGCATTGTAGAGAATTTCCACCGTCGGTCTCAAGGGCCTCTCCTCACTGGTGTCGACGACCTTCCCCATCTCGTTGGTGTTCAGCTTGACGAACCCCTCCAGGGGAAATACGGAAATTTTTCTAAGCAGCGTCTTGACAAGCCGCGGCGCAAAGACCCCTTTTTCCTGCTCCACCACGATCTTGACCGCATCGTACGGGAGAAAGCGTCTGCGCTGAGGCCGGGTGTGGGTGAGAGCCTCATAGTAATCGACCATGCCGATGATCTGGGCGTATTCATGGATCTGGTCCCCGGCAAGCCCCCGAGGATAGCCTTTTCCGTTGATCCTTTCATGTTCCTGACGCACCACCGACCCAATCCACGCGTAGTCGGCCCCCAGGTTCGACAGCATGGCATAACTGTACTCGGGATGCCGTTTCATCTCCTCGTACTCTTTCTTGTTCAAGGTGCCTTCTTTGTGAATCAAAGCAGGGTTCAGGGCCGCCATGCCGATGTCATGCAGGAGGGCCACCGTACCGAGACGGATCAGCTGATTCTCATTGTAGTTCAGCCCGAGCCCGATTTTCAGCGCGAAGATGGCCACGTTGACAGCGTGGGAAACGAGGTCATTTGACGAGTGCCGGGTGTAGACGCCTTTCAAATAGAGTCTGTCAGCCTCGTGCATACTCCGTACGATCCGCACCGTGCACTCGGCTATCGCCTCGACGGAAAAGGACTGCCCCGCCTTTCCACGGGCCATCGCCTGCACTACCTGCTCTTTGGCATCGGCATAGATCTTCTCAACGTCACTGTATTCCCAATGGCCGCCTTTACCGGGCTGATCAATCCTTTTCTGGAGAATTCCGTCAGCCCGGGTCCGCAGCTTCTCTTGGGAAATCAGATTCTCGATTCCCTGGTCTTCGTGCTCCTTCAGCAGATCTTCCACTGAAAGTATATCGCTCAACCTGGTTTCCGTAGCCACCATCGGCTCGTCCGACGGGTTCGCCGGCGCCTTGTTTTGCTGAGCCTCCTGCTGGGATTTCAAAATATCGCTGATTCTGACCATGGCGGCGCTCCTTAGGCGTAAGTATGAGCAGATCTTTCCACAATGTTCGGGTTGATGAGACTGGCACTCTCTCCGCATCCGATCAACAGGCTCAAATCGCAGATGTTGTTGACCATTCTCGGAGTACCCGCCGTATATTCGTATATCTTCTGAAAGGCGTCATTGCTGAACATGTTCTGTCTCGCCCCGGCCTTTTTGAGGCGGTAGAAAATGAATCGGACCATCTCATGGATGTCGAGGGGTGTCAGATGATACCGAATTGCGATGCGCTGATCCAACTGGGGAATCTGCCTGATCCGTTCCCGCAGCTCAGGCTGACCGATGAGGACAAGAGACAAGAGAAAGCGATCATTTAACTGAAAGTTCAGCAGGAGTCTCAATTCCTCAAAGGTTCGCTCATTCTCGATAATCTGCGCCTCGTCGACGATGATCACGGAACTCTTTCCCGCCTTGAGGTTGCGGTAAAGATGGTCGTTGAGTTGGTGAATCATCTCTCTCTTCGTGCCGGTTGTAATTTCCAGACCCAACTGATAGAGAATCTCCCGAAAGAATTCGTCGGGCTCCAAGCTGGGGTTCTCAATCAGTGCGATCTGATAGCCCCGCTTCACCAGCCTTTGAAATAGAAGCCGGCTGATGGTGGTCTTGCCGCAGCCGATCTCACCGGTAAGCATGGCCGCCCCCTTGCGATTCTCGATGGCATACATCAGACGCGTCAGGGCTTCCTCGTGAACAGGCGACTTGTAAAGATAATCGGGATTGGGCAAATTCTCAAAAGGATACTCGGCAAATCCCCAATACTCCTTATACATGATGACATTCTCCCACGAGGGCAATCGGCGCATCTGCCGCCGGTGGCCTTTCAGCTCTACCAGATCAGGTTTGGACACAGGGATATGGGGCAAAATCCTTTACTATTAATATGTTAAATGGGGGAGCTGAAATCTGTCAAGATATAATTAAATATATTATGACGGAAGAAAATAGCGGG
Organism: uncultured Nitrospirota bacterium; assembly: GCA_964443105.1. Taxonomy (GTDB): domain Bacteria; phylum CG2-30-53-67; class CG2-30-53-67; order CG2-30-53-67; family CG2-30-53-67; genus CAYUBU01. Next base: position 1,471 of record CAYUBU010000043.1, on the reverse strand, counting down.
AAATCAGCGTGGAATGTCTGGATGCGGCGGAATAAGGGGTGCTGGGGCTGTTTTTTGCCCCTATTTGAGGAGAGTGAGAATCTCTTCTTCGAAAAGAGAGGGGTCCACCAGCCCCACAAACTTGTTCTGAATCACATAATTCTGGTCCACCACAATGGTGGTGGGCAGGCCGAAAAGACCTCCGAAATCATTGAAAACCTTCTCATCACCCACCAGCATGGGATAGTCGACTTCCATCTCCTCGGCAAAGGCTTTCAGAACTTCCGGCGCCGCAGGATCGATGGCAATACCGATGACCACCACCCCCCGGTCCCCATACTTGTCATTTAGCGCGATGAGATGGGGGATTTCGAGGCGGCACGGAGCGCACCAGGAGGCCCAGAAATTTACGATCATCACTTTGCCGGCAAAGGATTCTGAGCTTATCGAGGTTCCATCAAGATCGCTGAGCAGAAAACTGGGGGCCTTCCCCGCTTCCCGGCTCTTCTGCGAACCTTTCGATTCGGGCTTGGTCTGGCAGGCCGTCGCCGAAATGAGCAGCAACACAACCAGCAAGACAAGTCTGCTTCTCCCCATAAAAAAGTGAAATTTCATCAGCGTCTCCTACCGTCAGCCGTAACGGGACAAAGAGGGGAAAAGGTCCATGAAGAAGCCGGAGAGCATCCCCAGTCGATTCATGAAGATCAGAACCCCTATGGCAACCAGGAGCAGGCCGGAGACAATCTCCACGGCCCGGAAATGTTTCTTGATCCTCTCAAAAAAGTTCATGGACCAGCCCGTGGCAAGCCCGGTCAGGATGAAAGGGATGCCCAGGCCCATAGCGTAGACAAAAAGGAGCATGATCCCGAGGCGTACACTCTCCTGGGTGCTGGCCATGGCAAGGATACCCGCCAGAATCGGTCCGATACAGGGCGTCCAGCCGAAGGCGAAAACCACTCCCATCAACAGCGCCCGAGCGCCGGTCATCTTCTTGGCGTTCACCTGGAGGCGTTTTTCGTAGTTGAGGAAACCAATTTTGAAAAGCCCCATGGTATTCAGGCCGAATATGACCAGTACAATTCCGGCGAACTTTCGCAGGAGGCCCATATGTCCCGATATGAGTCGTCCGAACACCGTCGCCGATGCACCCAGCAGGATAAAGACCAAAGAGAAGCCTGCCACAAAGAGAAGGGAACTGATGAAGACACTTGGAATGAAGCGGGCACGGCTATCACGGTTACTCAACTCCTCCACCGAGACTTCCGACATGAAGGAAATATAGGCCGGGACCAGGGGAAGGACGCAAGGCGATATAAAGGAGAGGAATCCACCGAAGAAGGCAAACACAAACTGATCCATGGGCACCTCCCTAACCTACTGCTGCTGACGAGTCGGGACCCCGGGGAAGGTGGCCGCCACATCCAGCATGCCGGCTTTGGCCAATTCATCGGCCGTCAGCCAGCGAAAACGGAGCCTCGACGGCTGCAGGAGT